>JACESY010000063.1 GCA_013911595.1 Azoarcus sp. | reverse complement strand
CATGGGTACGTTCCGATGCATTACTCACCCGTTCGCCGCTCGCCGGCAGGTGCAAGCACCCCCGCTGCCGCTCGACTTGCATGTGTAAAGCATGCCGCCAGCGTTCAATCTGAGCCAGGATCAAACTCTTAAGTTCAATCCACAGCACTCAAAGTCATTGCTGACAAAATGAGCACTCAATCTTTGTGATTCTCAAGACCCGAAGGCCTCGCAGATCCACAACCGACCAAGCACCCACACTTATCGATTGTCCAAATTTTTAAAGAACCGCTGCCACCCGGCAGCGAAGAAGCGAGAGTATGAACAACATCACCCGCTTCGTCAAGCACTCCAGAGCAAATCCTCAAACCCCGGAACACCACTCACAGCACCGAATCCAGCGCCACAAAACAGCGCGCTCGTTGCAGCGAGCCGCGCAGTATAGCGACCGCAACCAAGGTGTCAAGCGCGATTCGAAGCCGGCATCGAGGATTGCGGCAATTCCGGTTCCAGTTCGCACCTAACCCCATCGTGCCCGGACCTCTGCGCACGATAGAATGGGCCGCTAACAAAGAATCCGATGGGCCCGATGAAACAGTATCTTGACCTGATGCGTCACGTGCTTGAGCACGGCGACGAAAAATCCGACCGAACCGGCACCGGCACGCGCTCGGTGTTCGGATGGCAGATGCGCTTCGACCTCGCGCAGGGCTTCCCGCTACTGACCACTAAGAAGCTGCACACGCGCTCGATCATCCATGAACTACTGTGGTTTCTGCGCGGCGACACCAACATCGCCTATCTGAAGGACAACGGTGTGTCGATCTGGGACGAGTGGGCGGACGCCAACGGCGATCTGGGCCCGGTCTACGGCAAGCAGTGGCGTCGCTGGGAGACGGCCGACGGGCGCAGCATCGACCAGATCGCACGCCTGCTCGACGGCCTGAAGAACAACCCGGACTCGCGCCGCCACATTGTCTCGGCCTGGAATCCGGGCGAGATCGACGGCATGGCGCTGCCGCCCTGCCACGCGCTGTTCCAGTTTCACGTCGCGGGTGGTCGACTGTCGTGCCAGCTGTATCAGCGCAGCGCCGACATCTTCCTCGGCGTGCCCTTCAACATCGCTTCCTACGCGCTGCTGACGATGATGGTCGCGCAGGTGTGCGGCTATCGGCCGGGCGACTTCGTATGGACCGGCGGCGACTGCCACCTGTACAGCAACCACGTCGACCAGGCGCGCGAGCAGCTCGCGCGAACGCCGCGCACGCTGCCGACGATGAAGATCAACCCCGAGGTGACGGATCTGTTCGCCTTCCGCTTCGAGGACTTCACGCTGGAAGGCTACGACCCGCAGCCGCATATCAAGGCACCGGTGGCGGTATGAGCGAAAAGCCCGAAATCGTTCTGGTCGCGGCGGTGGCGCGCAACGGCGTGATCGGCCGCGACAACGGTCTGCCGTGGCGACTGAAGTCGGATCTGGCGCACTTCAAGCGCACCACGCTGGGACATCCCATCGTGATGGGTCGCAAGACCTGGGAATCGCTGGGCCGGCCGCTGCCGGGCCGGCGAAACATCGTGGTGACGCGCAACGCGCAGTATCGAGCGGACGGCGCCGAGGTGTTCACCGACGTCGACGCGGCCATCGCCACGGCCGGCGCCGGCGCCGGCACGATCTGCGTGATCGGTGGCGCCGAGCTGTATCGGCACCTGCTCGGGCGCGCCGACCGGCTGGTGCTGACCGAAGTCGCGGCGCAGATCGAAGGGGACGCCCACTTCCCGCACTTCGACCGCGAGGCCTTCGTCGAGGTGTCGCGCGAGCAATACCGGGCAGACGCCGACAACGAATACGACTTCGCCTTCGTCGAGTACCGTCGGCTCTGAAAACGGAGCTTGCGGAAAAGAAACGGCCCGGTCGAGACCGGGCCGTTTCTACGTCAGCGCTACGCGCTCATTTTACGCAATCGACGTGGTAACCCACGACGCCGTCGCGTTCGTCGCGCACAAGTCCGTGGATGTCGGTCTCAAAGCCCGGGAAGCCGGCATTGAAGTCGCGCGCAAACTGCAGGTAGCGCACGATCGTCGCGTTGAAGCGCTCACCCGGAATCAGCAGCGGGATGCCCGGCGGATACGGTGTGACCAGCATCGCGGTAACGCGCCCCTCGAGCTGGTCGATGGGTACGCGCTCGATCTCGCGGTGCGCCATCTTGGCGAAGGCGTCGGCCGGCTTCATCGCGGGCACCATGTCCGACAGATACATCTCGGTGGTCAGGCGGGCAACGTCGTGCGCCTTGTAAAAGCTGTGGATGTCGGCGCACAGGTCCTTGAGGCCGACCTTTTCGTAGCGCGGGTACTTCGCGATGAAGTCGGGCATCACGCGCCACAGTGGCTGGTTGCCGTCGTAGTCGTCCTTGAACTGCTGCAGCTCGGTGACCATGGTGTTCCAGCGGCCCTTGGTGATGCCGATGGTGAACATGATGAAGAACGAGTACAGGCCGGTCTTCTCGACGATGATGCCGTGCTCGGCCAGATAGCGCGTGAGGATGCCGGCGGGAATGCCCGACTCGGCGAAATCGCCATCCACGTTCAGACCCGGCGTGATCACCGTGGCCTTGATCGGATCGAGCACGTTGAAACCTTCGGCCAGATTGCCGAAGCCATGCCAGCGATCGTTGGGCTTGAGCGTCCAGTCGTCGCGCGTGCCCATGCCCTCCTCGGCCAGATAGTCCGGCCCCCACACCTGGAACCACCAGTCGGACGCGCCGAACTCAGCCTCGACCTTGCGCATGGCGCGGCGGAACTCGACCGCCTCGTTGAGCGACTCCTCGACCAACGCTGGCCCGCCCGGCGGCTCCATCATCGCGGCCGCGACGTCGCACGAGGCGATGATCGCGTACTGCGGCGAGGTCGAGGTGTGCATCAGATAGGCCTCGTTGAAGATGTCGCGGTCGAGCTTGCGGGTCTCCGAGTCCTGCACGAGGATCTGCGAGGCCTGGCTGAGGCCGGCCAGCAGCTTGTGGGTGGACTGCGTCGAAAAGATCATCGACGACTTGCAGCGCGGGCGATCCGCGCCGATCGCGTGGTAATCGCCGTAGAAGTCGTGGAAGGCCGCATGCGGCAGCCAGGCCTCGTCGAAGTGCAGTGTGTCGATGTAGCCGTCAAGCTTTTCCTTGATGGTCTCGACGTTGTAGACCACGCCGTCGTAGGTCGATTGCGTGATAGTCAGGATGCGCGGCTTCTTGCCGGCCGCGGCACGCGCGAACGGGTTGGCGTCGATCTTCTTCTGGATGTTCTCCATCGAGAACTCCTCGAGCGGGATCGGGCCGATGATGCCGTAGTGGTTGCGCGTCGGCGTCAGGAACACCGGCACGGCACCGGTCATGATGATCGAATGGAGCACCGACTTGTGGCAATTGCGGTCGACCACCACCACATCGTCGGGCGCAACCGTCGTGTGCCACACCATCTTGTTCGACGTCGACGTGCCGTTGGTGACGAAGTACAGGTGGTCGCAGTTGAAGATGCGCGCCGCGTTGCGCTCGGACGCGGCCACCGGGCCGGTATGGTCGAGGAGTTGGCCGAGTTCTTCGACGGCGTTGCACACGTCGGCGCGCAACATGTTCTCGCCGAAGAATTGGTGAAACATCTGCCCCACCGGGCTTTTCAGAAAGGCCACGCCGCCCGAGTGCCCAGGGCAGTGCCAGGAGTAGGAACCGTCGGCCGCGTAGTGCGTGAGCGCACGGAAGAACGGCGGCGCGAGCGTCTCCAGGTAGTTCTTGGCCTCGCGCACGATGTAGCGCGCGACGAACTCGGGCGTGTCCTCGAACATGTGGATGAAGCCGTGCATCTCGCGCAGCACGTCGTTGGGCACGTGGCGCGTGGTGCGCGTCTCGCCGTAGATGAAGATCGGGATGTCGGCGTTGCGGTGGCGGATCTCCTGCACGAAGGCACGCAGGTCGGCAATCGCCTTGTCGGCCGCCTCGGGCGACGAAAACTCCTCGTCGTCAATCGACAGGATGAAGGCCGAGCCACGGCTTTGCTGCTGCGCGAACGAGGTCAGGTCGCCGTAGCTCGTGACGCCCAGCACCTCGATGCCCTCGCCCTCGATCGCCTTGGCGAGCGCGCGGATGCCAAGGCCCGAGGTGTTCTCGGAACGGAAGTCCTCATCGATGATGATGATTGGAAAGTGGAAACGCATCCTCGATTCTCCCGGCGTGGCGGCCCTGCCGACCACGATGTTGGTCGCGGCACATTGCCGCCTCGTTACCAATAAAGCACACGGGGCCGTATCCGGCCCCGGGTCGCACGTATCCAGATGACACAAAGAATCAGATCTTCGGAAGCGTGACGCCCTTCTGACCCTGGTACTTGCCGCCGCGGTCCCGGTAGGAGGTCTGACACACCTCGTCGGATTCGAAGAACAGCATCTGCGCCACGCCCTCGTTGGCGTAGATGCGCGCCGGCAGCGGCGTGGTGTTGGAGAACTCCAGCGTCACATGGCCTTCCCACTCCGGTTCCAGCGGCGTCACGTTCACGATGATGCCGCAGCGCGCGTAGGTGCTCTTGCCCAGGCACACGGTCAGCACGCTACGCGGAATGCGGAAGTACTCTACGGTACGCGCCAACGCGAACGAATTGGGCGGGATGATGCATACATCGCCGGTGAAGTCGACGAAGTTGCCCGGTTCGAAGTGCTTGGGGTCGACGATGGTCGAGTTGATGTTCGTGAAGATCTTGAATTCGTTCGCGCAGCGCACATCGTAGCCATAGCTCGAGGTGCCATAGGAGACGATCCGTCCCGAACCGTTCTCGCGCACCAGATCCGCCTCGAACGGCTCGATCATGCCGTGTTCCTGCGCCATGCGGCGGATCCACTGGTCGGACTTGATGGACATCGGACGCGGCTTCCTCTCGAGAGGCCGGCAGCGTGGGCCGGCGGAAAAATGCGCTAGTGTAGGGCAAAAAACGCGCGTTTGCGCACCCCGACTCAGGTGTTCTGGATCACGATCTTCGGGAATTTGTGGGTCATGTCACGTGCCTTGCCGGCGATGCCGATTGCCACCTTGCGCGCGATCTCGCGGTAGATCTGCGCGATGCGCCCGTCCGGCTCGGCAGCGACCGTCGGCGTCCCGCCATCGGCCTCCGCGCGGATGGCCATCGCCAACGGCAGCGCGCCCAGAAAGGGCACATCGTAGTCGGTGCACAGACGCTCGCCGCCGCCGGCGCCGAAGATGCGCTCCTCGTGCCCGCAGTTCGAGCAGATGTGCACGCTCATGTTCTCAACCACGCCGACGATGGACACGCCGACCTTCTCAAACATCTTGAGCCCCTTGCGCGCATCGATCAGGGCGATGTCCTGCGGCGTGGTGACGATCACCGCACCGGTCACCGGCACCTGCTGCGAGAGCGTGAGCTGGATGTCGCCGGTGCCCGGCGGCATGTCGATCACGAGGTAGTCCACATCGTCCCAGGCGGTGTCCTTGAGCAGTTGCGTGAGCGCCTGGGTGGCCATCGGGCCGCGCCACACCATCGGCGTCTCGGTGTCGATCAGACAGCCAATCGACATCATCTGCAGCCCATGCGCCGCCAGCGGCAGCATGCGCTTGCCGTCCGTCGATTGCGGCCGCTGTCCGGCAACGCCCAGCATCTGCGGCTGCGACGGGCCATAGATGTCCGCATCCAGAACGCCCACTCGCGCACCCTCGGCGGACAGCGCCAGCGCCAGGTTGGCCGCCGTCGTGCTCTTGCCCACGCCGCCCTTGCCCGAGGCCACGGCGATGATGTTCTTCACGCCGGGCAGCGGCTTGACACCCTGCTGCACCGCGTGCGCGACGATCTTCCAGCCGACTTCGACGTCGACCCCGTCCACGCCGTCGAGCCCGCCGACGGCTTCGCGCACCAGTGCGGCGATGACCTCCTGCTGGCTCTTCGCCGGATAGCCCAGTTCGATCACGACCTGCACGCGGCCATCGCTCACCTTCACGTCGCGTACGGCACGCTCGGCGGCCAGACTCTTGCCGGTATTCGGATCGATCACCGACTTGAGGATTTCGGAAACGCTTTCCGGGGTGACGCTCATGACTTCCATCCTTGTGTGTGGATCCCCGCCCGCGCGGGCGTAACCGGACCATGATACCGAAGCGCCCGCGCGCACTCACCCATGGCGTGCATGTGGGAATCGATCGATGCGCAATCGGCGCGAGGCATCGCTAGGCCTGCGGCTCGCGATCACGACACCCGTCCCCGCTTTGCTAGAATTGCGTTTTTCCTGCGAATTCCCCAGCCCATGCCGCGCAACATCCTCGTCACCAACGCCCTGCCCTACGCCAACGGCGACATCCACCTCGGACACCTGGTCGGCTACGTCCAGGCCGATATCTGGGTGCGCTACCAGCGCATGCGCGGCCATAAGGTGCATTTCGTCTGTGCCGACGACACGCACGGCACGCCCGTCATGCTGCGCGCGGAGAAGGAAGGCATCACGCCCGAGCAGCTCATCGAGCGCGTACATGGCGAGCACCTGCGCGACTTCACCGGCTTCTCTGTCGCCTTCGACAACTATCACACCACGCATTCGCCCGAGAATCGCGCCTACGCCGAGCGCATCTACGGCCGGCTGCGCGAGGCCGGCATGATCGACGCCCGCTCGATCGAGCAGTATTACGACCCCAAGCGCGAGATGTTCCTGCCGGACCGCTTCATCAAGGGCGAGTGCCCCAAGTGCGGCGCAGCCGACCAGTACGGCGACAACTGCGAGGCATGCGGCGCGGCCTACGCTCCCACCGACCTGAAGAACCCGTATTCCGCGGTGTCGGGTGCCACCCCGGAACTGCGCACGTCCGAGCACTTCTTCTTCCGCCTGTCGGACCCGCGCTCCGTGGCCTTCCTGCGCGACTGGACGCGCGGCACCAACGCCGCCGGCACGCGCCGCCTGCAGACCGAGGCCGCCAACAAGATGCGCGAATGGCTCGGCGACGAGGGCGAGAACAAGCTCTCGGACTGGGACATCTCGCGCGACGCACCCTACTTCGGCTTCGAGATTCCAGGCGCACCGGGCAAGTACTTCTACGTGTGGCTGGACGCGCCGATCGGCTATCTGGCGAGTTTTCGCAACCTCGCCGACAAGACCGAGGGCATCGACGTCGAAGCCTTCACCGACGAAGCGCGTGCCGCCGAGACCGGCACCGAGATGGTGCACTTCATCGGCAAGGACATTCTCTACTTCCACGCGCTGTTCTGGCCGGCGATGCTGCACTTTGCCGGTTTCCGCACGCCCACGCAGCTTGCCGTCAACGGCTTTTTGACGGTCGACGGCGCCAAGATGAGCAAGAGCCGCGGCACCTTCATCACCGCCCACTCCTGGCTTACCCAGGGGCTCGACCCGGAGTGGCTGCGCTACTACTTCGCGACCAAGTCCAACTCGACGATGGAGGATCTCGACCTGAGCCTCGACGACATGATCGCCCGAGTCAATTCGGACCTGGTCGGCAAGTACGTCAACATCGCCAGCCGCTGCGCAGGCTTCATCGCAAAGCGTTTCGACGGCCGCCTGGGTGAAGTGGACGCGCAGGCCTGCGCGGACTTCGCAGCCGCGTTCGAGGCCGGCACCATCGCCCGCGCCTATGACGAGCGCGACTTCGGTCGCGCCATGCGCGAGATCATGCGTCTGGCCGACATCGCCAACCTCTACGTCAACGCCAACAAACCGTGGGAACTGGCCAAGCAGGAAGGTCAGGACGCTCGACTGCACACCGTGTGCTCGACCGCGCTGACCATGTTCCGCGACCTGTCGCGCTACCTCAAACCGGTGCTGCCGGCCATGGCCGCCAAAGTCGAGGCTTTCCTCGCCATCGCCCCGCTGGACTGGACCACGGACTGGGCGCCGCTGCCGTCCGGCCACGCCATCGAGCCCTACAAGCACATGATGACGCGCGTCGAACGCAAGCAGATCGACACGCTCATCGACGCCAACCGCGAAAGCCTCGCCCCGGCGCCGGCCGGCGTGCCCAGTTCCGAGCAGCGCCACGCCGAGCGCCAGCAGCACCACGCGCAGGCCGCCGAGACGGCCGAGCCCTTCATCTCCATTGACGACTTCACCAAGATCGACCTGCGCGTCGCCCGCATCGAATCGGCCGAGCACGTCGAAGGTGCGGACAAGCTGCTGCGCCTGTCGCTCGACATCGGCGAAACCGACGCCGAAGGCAAACCCCGCCCGCGCCAGGTCTTCGCCGGCATCAAGTCGGCCTACGACCCGGCCACGCTGGTCGGCCGTCTCACTGTGATGGTCGCCAACCTCGCCCCGCGCAAGATGAAGTTCGGCATGTCCGAGGGCATGGTGTTGGCCGCCTCGGACGAGGACGACAAGACTTCCGGACTGTACATCCTGTCGCCCGACAGCGGCGCCCGGCCCGGCATGCGCATTCGCTGACGAGCAGACCCGCACAATGCCCCTGACGCCACGCAAACGCTGGCTGGTGCGCCACCGCGGACAACGACGAGCGGCCTTCCCCGTCGTTCCGTCCGTGGTTATCACCGAGTTGCAGGAGAGGGCGTCATGTTCCGCTTCCACCCCAAGATTCTCGACACGCTCCCGGGCTACGACCGGGAGGCACTGAGCGGCGACCTCGCCGCCGGCATCACCGTCGGTGTGCTCGCGCTGCCGCTGGCCATGGCGTTTGCCATCGCCAGCGGCATGAGCCCGGCCGCTGGCATCTGGACGGCCATCGTCGCAGGCCTGCTGGTCTCCGTGCTGGGTGGCTCGCGCGTGCAGATCGGCGGGCCGACCGGCGCCTTTATCCCCATCGTCTACGTCATCGTCATCGACTACGGCGTGGCCAATCTGCTCATCGCCACCATGATGTCGGGCGTGATGCTGTTCGCGATGGGGGCTTTCAAGCTCGGCACGATGATCCGCTTCATCCCGATCTCGGTGGTGATCGGTTTCACCAACGGCATCGCGGTCGTGATCTTCCTGTCGCAGATCAAGGACTTCCTCGGCCTGCACATCGAACGAATGCCGGGCGAGTTCTTCGGCAAGATGGAAGCACTGGGCGGCGCATTGCATACCGCGCATGCACCGACCATCGCGCTGGCCGCAGCCTCGGTCACCGTGCTGCTGGCGTGGAACCGCGCGGCACGCCATGTCGGCTGGATGCGTCGCGCGCCGGGGCCGCTGGCGGTGCTGGTGCTGGCGACGCTGGCCAACGCGCTGTTCGTACTTCCGGTCGAGACCATAGGCAGCCGTTTTGGCGGCATCCCGCAGGGACTGCCGGACTTTGGTCTGCCGGCGATCGAACTGGGCACGCTGGGCAAGCTCATCGCCCCCGCGCTGACCATCGCACTGCTTGGCGCCATCGAATCACTGCTCTCGGCACGCGTCGCCGACAACCGCATCGGCGACCGTCACGACCCCAATCAGGAGCTGATGGCGCAGGGCGTGGCCAACGTCGCCGCGCCGCTGTTCGGCGGCTTCGCCGCCACCGGGGCGATCGCGCGCACCGCCACCAACATCCGCTCGGGCGGGCGTACACCGGTGGCGGGCATCGTGCACGCGCTGGTGTTGCTCGCCATGGTGCTGGCGCTCGCACCGCTGGCCGATCACATCCCGCTCGCGACGCTCTCGGCCATCGTCGTCATCGTCGCAATCAACATGGGCGAGTGGCATGCCTTCACGCGGGCGGCGCTCGCCCGACGCACGCGCCCCTACCGCGCGACCCTGCTCACGACCTTCGTCGTCACGGTGGTGTTCGATCTGACGCTCGCGGTGCAGGTCGGCATCGTGATGTCGGCCCTGGTGTTCATCTTCCGCATGTCGGATCTGACCCGCATCGATGCCATCGACCTCACCGCCCGAGTGCCTGCCGGGACACTCGTGCGCGAGGACGCCAGCGTGCGCATCCGCGCCTACCGGCTCGGCAGCCTGTTCTTCGGCGCCACCAACAAGCTCGACGCGCTGCTCTCGGCCGATCTGGGACGTCCCGATGTGGTCATCCTCGACGTCGAGCGACTGGTGCATATGGACAGCACCGGGCTGGAGATCCTCGAGAGCCTCACCCACAGTCTGGCCACGCGCGGCATCGGTCTGGTGCTCGCGGGCGTGCAGCCCCAGCCCGGCGCGATTCTGGCGCGTTCGGGCCTGCTCGATACGCTGGAGATTGCGCGCGACCTGGACGAAGCACTTGCGCGAGTCATGCGGGCGCCGGGACAATCACGCTCATGAGCGAAGACACGAAGATCCGCGAACCGCTGGCCCGCCACCTGCTCATCCACGGCAAGGTGCAGGGCGTGTATTACCGCGCCAGCGCGGAGAAGGAAGCGCTGCGTCTGGGCCTGTCCGGTTGGGTGCGCAACCGCTTCTCCGGCGAGGTCGAGGCCGTCGTCTGCGGCCCGGAAGCGGACGTCGACGCCTTCATCGACTGGGCGCGCGAAGGCCCGCCAGCGGCCGAGGTGACGCGTATCGAGATCTCTTCGGCGGAACCACCGGACGAAGGCTTTCGCGTACTGCCGACCGAATAGAATGAGACGCTCGGCACGTCAGCTGCGGTAGAGCACCTCCACCGCATCCTCGGGCAGCCACGCGCGCAGGCCATCGAGCAGCGCGTCATCCGGGCGCACGCTCCAGGTCTCGCCCAGCGGAAGTTCGACCTCCGCGACATCGTTGCGGTAGCGCAAGCGCACCGGGCAACCACCGTCGCGGAACGGCGCGAGCAGACCCTGCAGACGGTCGGCCGCAGCGGTGGCGCCGCCTGCCTGACCGACCTCTCCATTGAGACTGAGCTGCAAGGCGGTGGCAAAACGCGCACGCGCCTCGCCCAGGGTCATCAGGCGGTCGGCGATGATGCGCAGTCCCCCCGAATACTCGTCGTTGCTGATGCGCCCCTCGACGATCAGCACCTCGTCGGTGACGATCTTGCCGCGGGACGCCTCGAGCACCTCGGAATACACCGCAACCTCGCGTGCGCCGCTACCGTCGTCGAGCTGCACGAAGGCCATCTTGCCGCGCTGGCCGACCTTGGTGCGCACTTCCATGACCACGCCGGCGAGCATCGCGGGCTCGCGCGAGGGTTCCAGTTGCGCCAGCGTGCGGCGCACGAAGCGGCGCACTTCGCCACTGAACGAATTGAACGGATGGCCGGACAGGAAGAAGCCGATCGCGGTCTTTTCCTCCTTGAGCCGTTCGCGTTCGTTCCAGGCGCGCACCGAGGCGAAGGCCGGCGCCGCACCCGCGGCCTCCGGCAGTGCGTCGAACAGCCCGCCCTGCAAGGCGTTGGCGGCCTTCTGTTCCGCCGCTTCCATGGCCAGCGCGACGGTCGCGAGCAACTGCGCCCGGTCGCGCCCGGCGTGCCCGTCGAGGGTATCGAGCGCACCGGCGCGGATCAGTGCCTCGACCGCGCGCCGGTTGACCATACGGCGGTCGACGCGCTCGCAGAAGTCAAACAGGTCGTGGAAGGGCCCGTTTGCCCGCGCCGCCTCGATCGAGCGCATGGCCGGCTCGCCGCAGCCCTTGACCGCCCCGAGGCCATAGCGAATGGTGTTCGCGTCGACCGGCACGAAGCGGTATTCGGACGCGTTGACGTCCGGCGGCAGCACGGTGATCTTGTTGGTCACCGCATCCTCGAAGAAGATGCGCAGGGTGTCGGTGTTGTCCAGGTCCGAGGACAAGGTTGCGGCCATGAAGGCCGCGCAGTGGTGCGCCTTGAGCCAGGCCGTGTGATAGGTCACGACGGCATAGGCGGCCGTGTGCGACTTGTTGAAGCCGTACTCGGCGAACTTCTCCATCAGGTCGAAGAGCTGCATCGCCAGCCCTTCGTCGTAGCCCTTCTTCTTTGCACCCTCGCGGAAGATCTCGCGGTGGCGGGCCATCTCCGAGGCCTTCTTCTTGCCCATCGCACGGCGCAGCATGTCGGCGCCGCCCAGCGTGTATCCCCCGATGATCTGGGAGATCTGCATGACCTGCTCCTGGTACACGATGACGCCGTAGGTCGGCTCCAGGCAGGGTTTGAGATCCGGATGGAAGTAGTCGATCTCCTGCTGCCCCTTCTTGCGCAGGATGAAGTCATCGACCATGCCCGAACCCAGCGGGCCCGGGCGGTACAGTGCGAGCACCGCGATGATGTCCTCGAAGCGGTCCGGGCCGAGCTTCTTGAGAAGCTTCTTCATGCCGTCGGATTCGACCTGGAAGATGGCCGTGGTGTTGGCTTCCTTGAGGATCTTGTAGGCGGCCGGGTCGGTGAAAGGCAGCGCGTTCAGATCCGGCCGCTCGCCGGTCAGGCGTTCAACGTAATCGACCGCAAGGTCGATGATGGTGAGGTTGCGCAGGCCGAGGAAGTCGAACTTCACAAGACCCACCGCCTCGACGTCGTCCTTGTCGAACTGCGACACCGGCGTGGCGTCCTCCCCGTCGGCGATGTAGAGCGGGCAGAAGTCGGTAAGGCGACCCGGCGCGATGAGTACGCCGCCGGCGTGCATGCCGACGTTGCGCGACAGGCCTTCCAGCGGCTCGGCGAGCCGCCACAGCTCCTGCACGGATTCGCCGTCGTTGCCATCGCGCATCATCTCGCCGATCTGCGGCTCCATCTCGTAGGCACGCGCCAGCGACACCGGCTTGTTGGCCTCGAGCGGCACCAGCTTGGAGAGCCGGTCGCACAGGCCATAGGGCAGGTCGAGCACGCGGCCGACGTCGCGCACGACCGCCTTGGAAGCCATCGTGCCGAAGGTCGCGATCTGGCTCACTGCCTCCTTGCCATAACGCTCGCGCACGTACTCGATGACGCGGTAACGGTTGTCCTGGCAGAAGTCGATGTCGAAGTCGGGCATCGACACCCGCTCGGGGTTGAGGAAGCGTTCGAACAGCAGCGCGTATTCGAGCGGATCCAGATCGGTGATGCGCAGGCTGTAGGCCACCAGCGAACCGGCGCCCGAACCGCGCCCCGGGCCCACCGGCACGCCGTTCTCCTTGGCCCAGTTGATGAAGTCCGCGACGATCAGGAAGTAGCCCGGAAAGCCCATCTCGATGATGGTGCGGGTCTCGATGTCGAGCCGCTCGGCATAGCGCGGCCGCTGGCGCTCGCGCTCTTCTGCATCCGGATAGAGTTCCTGCAGGCGCACTTCCAGGCCTGCGCGCGCCTCTGCGACGAGGAAATCGTCGAGCGTCATGCCCGCCGGCGTCGGAAACTGCGGCAGGTAGTTCTTGCCCAGCTCGACCGCCAGCGAACAGCGCTCTGCGATGGCCACGGCGTTGTCCAGCGCCTCGGGCAGATCCGCGAAGAGCGCGCACATCTCGTCCTGGCTCTTGAAATACTGCTCCTGAGTGAAATCGCGCGGTCGGCGGCGATCCGCCAGCACATAGCCCTGGGCGATGCACACGCGCACCTCGTGCGCCATGAAGTCGTCGGGCGACATGAACTGCACCGGGTGAGTAGCCACCACCGGCAGATCCAGCCGCGCGGCCAGTTGCACGGACTCGGCCACCAGCGCCTCGGCGCCGGAGTGACCGGCGCGCTGCAGCTCGATGTAGAAGGCTTCGGGGAAACGCGTCGCCCACCAGCGCGCGAGTACGTCGGCCGCATCGGGGTTGCCGTTGACCAGTGCCTGGCCGATGTCGCCCGAGGCCGCGCCGGACAGACAGATCAACCCCTCGCCACCGCCGTCGTCGAACCATTCTCGGCGCAGTTCGGCTCGCCCGCGATGCTTGTTCTCGAGATAGGCGCGCGCGAGCAGTTCGCACAACCGCCCGTAGCCGCCACGATCACGACAGATCAGCAGCACGCGGTGGGGCTTGTCGCGCTCGGCCTCGTTGGTGATCCACACGTCAACGCCGACCACCGGCTTGACGCCGGCCGCGCGTGCGCTCTTGTAGAACTTGACCATGCCGAACAGGTTGGCCAGGTCGGAGATGCCCAGCGCGGGCATGCCGTCGGCCGCGGCGCGGCGGATCGCCTCGTCGGTGCGGACGATGCCGTCGAGAATCGAGAACTCGGAGTGCAGGCGAAGATGTACGAAGCGGGGTGCGGGGGCGTCCATGGCGATGGAGTTTACCCGAACGCGGGCATCACGGAGGCGGGGTTACGCAGCCCACGAACAAGTCCTTGCAAACCTGTTCGCGCGCCCACCCGCGGCCCGCGAGAACGGCGCTGGCTGGACATCGCAGCTCTCGCGCCACGACATCCCAAGCCTCAAGGCAACAGCACGCTCGCCCCGGTCGTGCGCCGCCCCTCCAGCGCGCGATGCGCCTCGGCCGCCTCGCGCAGCGCGAAGCACTGGTTGACGTCGATGCGCACCTGGCCCGAACTCACCACGGCAAACAGGTCGGCCGCCATCTCGTCGAGTTCCTCGCGCGTGGCGATGTATTGCGCGAGAATCGGCCGGGTCAGGAACAGCGCCCCTTTCTGCGCCAGCAGCAGCGGGTTGAACGGCTCGACCGCACCGGAGGCGTTGCCGAACAGCACCACCATGCCCAGGCGCTGCGCGCAATCGAGCGAGCGCAGGAAGGTGTCGCGGCCGACCGAGTCATAGACCACGCTCACGCCGCGCCCGTCGGTGATCTCGCCGACGCGGCGCACGAAATCCTCGCGGCTGTAGTCGATCACGTGGTCCGCACCCAGGCTGCGCGCGCGCTCGGCCTTTTCCTCGGATCCGACCGTGCCGATCACGGTCGCACCCAGCGCCTTGGCCCACTGCACGACGATGGAGCCCACGCCCCCGGCGGCGGCATGGATCAGGATGGTCTCGCCGGCCTGCACGCGATGGGTGCGCCGCACCAGATACTGCGCGGTCAGTCCCTGCAGCATCATCGCCGCGCCCAGTTCGAACGAGATTGCTTCGGGCAGCTTCACCGCGCGCTCGGCCGGCAGGTTGCGCACCTCGGCATAGGCACCGAGCGGACCATGCGCGTAGGCCACGCGATCCCCGACAGCAAACTCCTCGACCTCGTCGCCGATCGCCTCGACCACTCCCGCACCCTCCAGCCCCAGGCCGCAAGGCAGGCCGGGTAACGGATACAGCCCGCTACGATGGTAGGTGTCGATGTAGTTGAGCCCGACCGCATGCTGACGCAGGCGGATCTCGCCGGGGCCGGGCGGCGGAACCTCGACCTCTTCCCAGCGCAACACCTCCGGGCCACCGGTCTCGTGAATACGGATCGCATGACTCATGGCTCACTCTCCTCGCTCTGTTCGGCCTGGCCGTCGTACCGCACCGCGTGCGGCAATCAGCGCGAAGGTAGTCGGCCGCGGGCGGCGCGCCAATGCGGAATCTCCACAAGGCGTGAGTGCGTGCGGGGCGAAACGAACGCGGCGGCCCGCCACACGCCATGCGCAAATGCTATGCTGCATTGCAATATCCACGAACGGAGAATGACCATGCGCAGGGTCGTGTTCAACCGGAAAGGCGGGGTCGGCAAATCGACGATCGCCGCAAATCTCGCCGCGATCGGTGCCTGGCGGGGCCACCGCACGCTGCTCGTGGATCTCGACCCGCAGGGCAATGCCACGCACTACCTGCTGGGCACAGCGGTCGAGGACGCCGCGGCCACCGCCGCCGGCTGGTTCGACCAGACGCTGAACTTTCGCGTCGACCCGAAACCCACAGCCGGCTTCACGCAGCCGACCCGCTTCGAGCGCCTCGCGTAGCTTGTAGATCTTGTAGCGGGATTCGAG
>JACESY010000062.1 GCA_013911595.1 Azoarcus sp. | reverse complement strand
ATATTCCCGATGGCGTGCGCGGGCGCACGATCGCGCTCGCCGACTTGGGTGCGAACGTGATGAACGTGTCGATCCTGCGCGACGGCGCGCAAATCTACGCGCGGGAGCAGGCCATCGGCGGCTACAAGCTCACGCTCGATATCGCACGCCAGTACGGGCTCAGCCCCGAGGAGGCGGAAACGGCCAAGCGCTCGGGCGAGTTGCCGCCCGAATACGAGCGCGATCTGCGACGCCCGTTTATGGATGCGGTCGCGCTCGAACTGTCGCGCTCGCTGCAATTCTTCTTCACCTCCACCCAGTACAACGAGGTTGATCACATCGTGCTCGCCGGTGGTTGTGCGGTGATGCCCAATCTCGCCGAAGTGGTCAGCGGCCGCACCCAGGTGACGACCACCGTGGCCAATCCGTTCGAGGGCATGGCCCTGTCCTCGCGTGTGCGCTCGCGCAATCTCGTCGCCGACGCGCCCGCCCTGATGGTCGCCTGCGGCCTGGCCATGAGGAGGGTCGAGGCGTGATCCACATCAATCTGCTGCCCTATCGCGAGATCCGGCGCCGTGAGCGACGGATCCAGTTCTATGTCGTCTCCGGGCTGATGATCGCGCTTGGCGCGGCCATCGGTCTGGTCGGGCATCTGTATATGTCCGGACAGGTCGATTACCAGGAAGGGCGCAATGAGTATCTGCGCGCCGAGATCCGCAAGCTCGACGCCGAGATCGCCGAGATTCGCCGCCTGCGCTCCCAGATCGACGCGCTGGTCGCACGCAAGCAGGTCATCGAGACGCTGCAGGGCGATCGCGTGCAACCGGTCTACATGTTCAACGACCTCGTCGCGCAACTGCCAGACGCGGTCTATTTTCGCTCGCTGCGTCAGTCCGGAACGCGCGTCACGCTCAACGGGCACGCGCAGTCCAACGCACGGGTGTCGCATCTGATGCGCAGTCTCGAGGCATCCCCGACGATGACCAGCCCCGGTCTGATCGAGGTCAAGTCGGTTTCATCCGGTGGGCGCCGCCTGAGCGAATTCACGCTCAACATCCGTCTCGCTCGTCCGCCCGAGGACGAGGCGTCGAGCGATCCGCAAAAGACGGCCGCGGCGGGAGCGAACTGATCATGGCCGCCAAGAAATCCGGATTCGATCTGCGTCGCTTCTTCGACGACTTCCGCGGGCTCGATCCGAACGACCCGGGCGTATGGCCGACAGGGCCGCGCATCACCGTATTCATTGCACTGCTCGTCGGCACGGTTGCGGCGGCGTGGTACTTCGACTGGCGTGACCAGGCCGAACTGCTCGAACGCCGCAAGGTGGAGGAAGTCCAGTTGCGCGCCGACTGGGCCAACAAGAAGCGTCAGGCGGTGAACCTCGAAGCCTTCAAGCGACAGCTCGAGGAAACCGACCGCCAGTTCGGCGCGTTGCTGCGACAGTTGCCGAACAAGGCCGAAATGGACCAGTTGCTGGCCGACATCAACCAGGCCGGTCTTGGCCGTGGTCTGCTGTTCGAACTGTTCAAGCCGGGCGGCGAGAACATCAAGGATTTCTACGCCGAAATGCCGATCAGCATCAGCATCGTCGGCTCGTATCACGACCTGGGCGAGTTCGTCGCCGACGTCGCGCGGATGCCGCGTATCGTGACACTGGGCAACATCAGCATCGACCGGCTCGGCGAGGAACGCCTGCGTTTTCGGGCACGCGCGGTGACTTACCGCTACCTTGATGAAGACGAACTGGCCGCGCAGCGCAAGGCCCAGCAGGCGAAGAGGCGTCGATGAACCTGATGAAACGTCTTCCGATGATTCTCGTCTGCGGCTTGCTGGTCGGATGTGCCGAGGAAGGTGACGACCTTGGTGCGTGGATGGCGCAGGAGGCGCGCGGCATGGTCGGCCGGATCGAGCCGCTGCCCGAAATCAAGACATTCCCCACGGTGGCTTACGAGCAGGGAGAGCAGATCGACCCTTTCCGCGCAAAGCGTATCGCGCCCGAGTCGCGTGTGCGCGTGGGTCAGGGTCCGGACATGACGCGCCCGCGCGAGCCGCTCGAATCCTACCCGCTCGAGTCGCTGAAGATGGTCGGCACGCTGATGCAGGACGAGCGCGAACACGCACTGATCAGCGTTGACGGTCGCATCCATCAGGTCGCGGCGGGCAACTACATGGGACAGGATCACGGCATGATCACGCAGGTCACCGAGCAGGCGATCCTGCTTACCGAAATCGTGGAAGACATCAACGGCGACTGGACCGAGCGGGACAGCCGGCTGCTGCTGCAGGAGCGCTAGGAGTGAATCGATGAAACCTCAAACCATGATGGCGCTATGCGCGGCCGTCGGCATGCTCGGGCTGCTTGCACCCGCGCACGTCACTGCCCAGGCGCAATCCGGGCAGAGTGCATCGCAGGCCGCCGCCGACAATCGCCTGCGCGACTTCAGCATCTCCGAACAGGGTGGCACGCTGTACCTGCGACTCGATTTCGAGCGCCCGCTCGACGCGCTGCCGGCGCATTTCAGCGTCAACGAGCCGGCGCGCATCGCCTATGATTTTCCCAACACCGGGAACACGCTCGGCCGCGTGCAGCAGACCGTCAACCGTGGAGACCTGCGTTCGGTCAACATCGTCGAGTCCGGCGGGCGTACCCGGCTTGTGCTCAACCTGTCGCGTCTGCCTGCTTACGATGCCAAGATCGAGGGCAACGAACTGGTCATCGCGCTTGCGCCGGCCGCGCGTCCCGAAGCTGGCGGCAGCCCGGCGACCGCCACCGTACAGGCGCTGGCGAACTTCTCGGCCGCGCCCGGTGGCGAGGAGGTCGCGCGCAGCATTCAGGACGTGACCTTCCGTCGCGGCGAGGATGGCGAAGGCCGTGTCGTCGTGCAGTTGTCGAGCGCGGACACGGCGGTCAACGTCTTCCGTCAGGGATCCAATCTGGTCGTCGATTTCGCCGGCACCCAGCTCCCCGAGCATCTGCAGCGTCGCTCCGACGTGACCGATTTCGGCACCCCGATCACCACCATGATTTCCCAGCCACAGGGCGACAACGCGCGTGTGACGGTGGTCCCCAACGGGCTGTGGGAACATAGCGCCTATCAGACCGAGAGCCAGTTCGTGCTTGAGGTGCGCCGCCTCGTCGAGGACCCGAACCGCCTCGTGCAAACCGGCGGGCGCGAGGACTATGCCGGCGAGAAGCTGTCGCTGAACTTCCAGAACGTCGAGATCCGCTCGGTGCTGCAGGTGATCGCCGACTTCACCGATTTCAACATCGTCACCAGCGACTCGGTGCAGGGCAACCTGACCCTGCGACTGAACGACGTGCCATGGGATCAGGCGCTGGACATCATCCTGCAGGCCAAGGGTCTGGACAAGCGGCGCACAGGCAACGTGATCTGGATCGCGCCAACCGGCGAACTGGCCGCGCGCGAGCGCCAGCAGCTCGAAGCCCAGGCGCAGCGGGGCGACCTCGAGCCGCTGGTCACCGAAAGCTTCCAGATCAACTACCACAACGCCAAGGAAATCTTCGAGTTCCTCAAGAGCAAGGATCAGACCGTGCTCTCGTCACGCGGCAGCGTGGTGGTCGACGAGCGCAGCAACAAGGTCTTCGTGACCGACGTGTCCTCGCGTCTGGACGCACTGCGTCGCCTGATACAGGAGATCGACACCGCGCCGCGTCAGGTGCTGATCGAGGCGCGTGTGGTCGAGGCCAACAAGGATTTCGCGCGCGACCTGGGTGTGCGCATGAACTTTGGCAACGTGCCGCGCGAGAACAGTTCCGGCGAGACGGTCAGTTCCGGGGTCGGCAACCTGGGCAGCGGCGCGCGCGGCGGCATCGGGCGCTTCGATCCGTCCACGGGCCTGCTCACGTCGGACGGCGGTAGCAGTGGCGGCACCTCGCCGGTGGCGAGCTTCTCGATCCTGAATCTCGCGCTGTTCAACAGCTCCGCGACGCGCTTCCTCAACCTCGAGCTGGCTGCACTGGAGCAGGATGGGCGCGGGCGCGTTGTGTCCAGCCCGCGCGTACTCACCGCCAACCAGGTCGAGGCCAGCATCGAGCAGGGTACGGAGATCCCGTACCGCAAGGAAACCAGTTCTGGTGCGACCAGCGTGGAGTTCAAGAAGGCCGTGCTGAGCCTCAAGGTGCGCCCGCAGATCACGCCGGACGGTCGCGTGCAGTTGCGCGTGCAGGTCAACAAGGACCGCCCGCTGTTCCAGGCCGACATCACCGAGCCGGCGATCGATACCAAGAACGTGCAGACCGAGGTCCTCGTCGACAATGGCGGCACGGTCGTGATCGGTGGCATCTACGAGGAAGAGGACACCACCACCGTTGCCCGCGTGCCGCTGCTCGGCGAGATTCCGGTACTCGGCGTGCTGTTTCGCAACACGCGGCGCGTGTCCAACCGCAGGGAGCTGCTGGTCTTCATCACCCCGCGCATCGTCTCCGATTCGCTGACCCTGCGCTGATGCGGTATAAGACACCCTCCCGGGTTTGACGGATCGGTGTCGTGGTGCAAGCGAATGACGGGCCCATCGTGCTGGTGGGGATGATGGGGGCGGGCAAGAGTACCGTCGGGCGTGAATACGCCCGACGCCACGGCCTTGAGTTCATCGACTGTGACCATGAGCTGGAGGCGCGCACCGGCGTCAAGATCGCGACCATTTTCGAGATTGAGGGCGAGGCGGGCTTTCGCAAGCGCGAGTCGCAACTTGTCGAGGAACTGGCTGAGCGTCGCGACATCGTGCTGGGTACCGGCGGCGGTGTCGTTCTCAACCCGGACAACCGGGCGCTGCTACGTGGTCGTGGTATCGTCGTCTATCTGAATGTGCCGCCGCGCGTGCTGTGGGAGCGCACCCGCCACGACCGCAGCCGACCCCTGCTGCAGGTGCCCAACCCGCGCGAGCGCATCGAATCCCTGTATCGCCAGCGAGACCCGCTGTACCGCGAGGTCGCCGATATTGTTGTCGACGGCAATCGCGGCAGTCCGTCGGGGATGGTGCGCCAGCTCGAGGCGGCGATCGAGAAATTCCGGCAGAAGCGAAATGCGCACACTGAATGTCGCCCTGGGTGATCGGGCCTACCCCATCCACATCGGCCGTGGTCTGCTCGACGACGCGAGCCTGATCACGCCGCATCTGAAGACGCAGCGCGCCTTCGTCGTTACCAACGACGTCGTCGCGCCGCTCTATCTGGATCGCCTGCGCGCGACGCTCGAAGGCGCAGGCGTGCGTGTCGATCACGTCGTGCTGCCCGATGGCGAGGTGCACAAGGACTGGGCCACGCTCAATCTGGTCTTCGACGCGCTGCTGGGCACGCGCTGCGAGCGCTCGACCACGCTGGTCGCGCTCGGCGGCGGCGTCATCGGCGACATGGGCGGTTTCGCCGCGGCCACCTATCAGCGCGGCATGCCCTTCATCCAGATTCCGACCACGCTGCTCGCGCAGGTCGATTCATCGGTCGGCGGCAAGACCGCGATCAACCATCCGCTGGGCAAGAACATGATCGGCGCCTTCTACCAGCCGCGCCTGGTGCTCGCCGATCTGGACACGCTGGCCACGCTGCCCGACCGCGAACTCTCGGCGGGACTGGCCGAGGTCATCAAGTACGGCCTGATCCGTGACTTCGAGCTGTTCGCGTGGCTCGAAGCCAACATCGAGCGTCTGCTCGCGCGCGAGCCCGAGGCGTTGGCGCATGCGATTGAGCGATCCTGCGCCAACAAGGCCGAGATCGTCGCGCTCGACGAGACCGAGCAGGGCGTGCGCGCACTGCTCAACCTCGGCCACACCTTCGGCCACGCGATCGAGGCGGGCATGGGCTACGGGCAGTGGCTGCACGGCGAGGGCGTGGCCGCCGGCACCATCATGGCGGCCACGCTGTCGGCGCGAATGGGAATGGTCGCCGAGGCGGACGTGGCGCGCATCGCCGCGCTGTTCGAGCGTGCGCGCCTGCCGGTTCGCGGCCCGGACCTCGCCACCGAGCGTTACCTCGACCTGATGGCCAGCGACAAGAAGGTCGAGGACGGTCAGCTTCGCCTGATCCTGCTCGAATCCATTGGCCGCGCCGTGATCCGCGGCGACGCGCCGGTGTCCGACATCCGCGCTGCGATCGAGACCTGCTGCGTATGAGGGAGTTGGCGGCCTGGGCGGTGAGCGAGGCGAATTCGGCCGGTCGGCGCCACGCCGAGCCGAGGCCGTCCGAGCGCAGCGAATTCCAGCGCGACCGCGATCGCATCATCCATTCCACCGCCTTCCGCCGGCTTGAGTACAAGACCCAGGTCTTCGTGAACCACGAGGGCGACCTGTTCCGTACGCGGCTCACGCACAGCCTGGAGGTGGCGCAGATCACGCGCAACATCGCGCGCGCGCTCGATCTCAACGAGGATCTGGCCGAGGCCATCGCGCTTGCCCACGATCTGGGTCACACGCCGTTTGGCCATGCCGGGCAGGACGCGCTCAACGAATGCATGAAGCCCTACGGGGGGTTCGAGCACAACCTGCAGTCCTTGCGCACGGTCGATGAACTGGAAGAGCGCTACGCCGCCTTCCAGGGTCTGAACCTGATGTTCGAGACGCGCGAAGGCATCCTCAAGCACTGTTCGCGACCCAATGCCGAGCGCCTCGGCGACGTAGGCCGCCGCTTTCTTGAAGGTACCCAGCCCTCGCTCGAGGGGCAGTTGGCCAACCTCGCCGACGAGATCGCCTACAACAACCACGATGTCGACGACGGTCTGCGCTCGGGGCTGATCACGCTAGAGCAGCTCGACGACATCGCGCTCTTCGCCGAGCGACGCCGCCGTGTCGAGGCCGAATGGCCGGGGCTGGAGGGGCGTCGCCTGATCCACGAAACGATCCGGCGCATGATCAACGACACGGTGATCGACCTCATCGGCACTACGCGCGCCAACGTCGTCGCGGCCGGCGTCGAGAGCCTTGACGACGTGCGTCGCGCTGGCCGTCTCGTGGCCTACTCGCCGGACATGGCCGCCGCGCTGCAGGAGCTCAAGCGCTTTCTGCGCGAGAACCTTTACTGGCACTATCAGGTGCTGCGCATGACCAACAAGGCGCGGCGCATTCTCGACGACCTGTTCTCGGCCTTCATGGCCGATCCCCGCCTTTTGCCCCCGCAGTATCAGCACCGCGCGCGCGACGACACGCCGCGCGCGATCGCCGATTACATCGCCGGGATGACCGACCGCTACGCCATCCGCGAACACCGACGCCTCTTCGCGGTTGGCGAAATTCATTGATCCGTCATGCACTTGGCGTGAGTCGAGGTGCTCGGGCAAAGCGCCATGGGCCTTGAATCGGACCAGCGATGGCGGTATAGTCGCAAACCCGCCAAAAGTACCAAGAGGCCCGTGTCAGCGCTCCGGATCGGTTTCGGACAAGCGCGAAAACACCGGCCGTTTTTGTGCGCCTTCCGGTTTCCTGCGGTGATTCACGCGCGGCACTGACCGCCTTTCGCCCGATTCCGACTGCGCCGGTGAAACAGACGTTTTGAGGAATCGCGTGATGGATCTCCCGAGCAAGCAGGGCCTGTACGACCCGGCCAATGAACATGACGCCTGTGGCGTCGGTTTCGTCGCCCACATCAAGGGCAAACAGACTCACGAGATCGTGCTGCAGGGCCTGGAAATCCTCAAGAACCTGGACCACCGCGGTGCGGTTGGCGCCGACCCCTTGCAGGGTGACGGTGCCGGCATCCTGATCCAGATTCCGGATGCCTTGTACCGCGACGAGATGGCCGCCGCCGGCGTGACCCTGCCGGCCGCCGGCGAATACGGCGTGGGCATGGTGTTCCTGCCCAAGGAGCGCGCCTCGCTGCTTGCCTGTGAAGGCGAGATCGAGCGTGCCGTGCGTGCCGAGGGGCAGAAAGTGCTGGGCTGGCGCGACGTGCCGATCAACCACGAAATGCCGATGTCGCCTGCGGTGCGAGCCAAGGAGCCGGTGATCCGCCAGATCTTCGTCGGTCGTGGCGATGACGTGATGGTGCCCGAGGCACTCGAGCGCAAGCTCTACATCGCGCGCCGCCGCGCGGCCAACGCCATCCGTGGCCTGCAGCTCGAGCACGGCAAGGAGTTCTACTTCGTGTCGATGTCGGCGCGCACGGTCAACTACAAGGGCCTGCTGCTCGCCAACCAGGTCGGCGAGTTCTACCATGATCTGGTCGACGAGCGTGCGGTGTCCGCGCTGGCGCTGGTGCACCAGCGCTTCTCGACCAATACCTTCCCGGAGTGGAGCCTCGCCCATCCGTTCCGCTACATCGCGCACAACGGCGAAATCAACACGCTGCGCGGCAACTACAACTGGATGCGCGCGCGCGAAAAAGGCGTGGCCTCGCCGCTGCTCGGCGCCGACCTCGAGAAGATCTGGCCGCTGATCTATGCCGGCCAGTCCGACTCGGCGGCCTTCGACAACGCGCTCGAACTGCTCGTGATGGCCGGCT
Organism: Azoarcus sp.; assembly: GCA_013911595.1. Lineage (GTDB taxonomy): Bacteria > Pseudomonadota > Gammaproteobacteria > Burkholderiales > Rhodocyclaceae > Pseudazoarcus. The sequence continues at coordinate 7,257 of JACESY010000062.1, read as the reverse complement.
ACTCGCTGGCGCATGCGGTGATGATGATGATCCCCGAGGCGTGGGAGTCCCACACCCACATGGAAGAGAAGCGCCGCAACTTCTACGAGTACCACGCGGCGATGATGGAGCCGTGGGACGGCCCGGCGGCGGTGGCCTTCACCGACGGCGTGCAGATCGGCGCCACGCTCGACCGCAACGGCCTGCGCCCGGCGCGCTATCTGGTCACCGACGACGACCTGGTCGTGATGGCTTCCGAATCCGGCGTGCTGCCGATTCCCGAGAGCAAGATCGTCAAGAAGTGGCGCCTGCAGCCGGGCCGCATGTTCCTGATCGACATGGAACAGGGCCGCATCATCGACGACGATGAACTCAAGGAGCAGCTCGCCACTGCCAAGCCCTACGGTGACTGGCTGAGCCGCATCAACATCAAGCTCGACGGCCTCGATCTGCCGGGCGAAGTCGCCCAGCCCGAGAGCGCCGTGTCGCTGCTTGACCGCCAGCAGGCCTTCGGCTTCACGCAGGAAGACATCCGCTTCATTCTCGAGCCGATGGGCAAGGCCGGCGAGGAAGCCAGCGGTTCGATGGGCAACGACACGCCGCTGGCCGTGCTGTCCTCGCGCGAGAAGCCGCTGTACAACTACTTCCGCCAGCTCTTTGCGCAGGTCACGAATCCGCCGATCGACCCGATCCGCGAACAGCTCGTGATGTCGCTGGTGTCCTTCATCGGGCCGAAGCCCAATCTGCTCGAGATCAACGAGATCAACCCGCCGTTCCGCCTTGAGGTCAGCCAGCCCGTGCTCGACTTCGACGGGATGGCCAAGATCCGCAACATCTCGCGCTACACCAAGGACAAGTTCCGTTCCTTCGAGCTCGACGTGTGCTACCCGATCGAGTGGGGCAACGAGGGCGTCGAGGCGCGCCTGGCCTCGCTGTGCGCCGAAGCCGAGGACGCGGTCCAGAACGGCTACAACATCCTGATCGTGTCCGATCGCCGCATGGACCGCGAGAATGTCGCGATTCCGGCGCTGCTCGCGCTCTCCGCGATCCACCAGCATCTGGTCACCAAGGGCCTTCGCACGCGCGCCGGCCTGGTGGTCGAGACCGGCTCGGCGCGCGAGGTGCATCACTTCGCCGTGCTCGCGGGCTACGGCGCCGAGGCCGTGCATCCCTACCTCGCGCTGGAGACCCTTCAGGAGCTGTCCGGCAGCGCCGAGGAAGCGACCAAGGCCATCGCCCACTTCGTCAAGGCGATCGGCAAGGGCCTGCTCAAGGTCATGTCCAAGATGGGCATCTCGACCTACATGTCCTACACCGGCGCGCAGATCTTCGAGGCGGTCGGCCTGCAGCAGAGCTTCGTCGACAAGTACTTTACCGGCACCACCAGCCAGGTCGAGGGCATCGGGGTGTTCGAGGTCATGGAAGAGACCATCCGCCTGCATCTGAAGGCCTTCAGCGACGACCCGGTGCTCGCGAACATGCTCGACGCCGGCGGCGAGTACGCCTGGCGCGTGCGCGGCGAAGAACACATGTGGACGCCCGACACGATCGCCAAGCTGCAGCACTCGACGCGCGCGGGCCACTACGACTCCTACAAGGAGTACGCCGCGATGGTCAACGACCAGAGCAAGCGCCACATGACGCTGCGTGGCCTGTTCGACTTCCGGCGCGCGCCCGAGCCGATCCCGCTCGACGAGGTCGAACCGGCCAAGGACATCGTCAAGCGCTTCGCCACCGGTGCGATGTCGCTGGGCGCGATCTCGACCGAGGCCCACACCACGCTCGCGCTGGCGATGAACCGCATCGGCGGCAAGTCCAACTCGGGCGAGGGCGGCGAAGACCCGATGCGCTTCAAGCCGGTCACGCAGGCCATCCGTCTGTCGCAGGTGATCGGCCCGAACGTAGTCGAGGCCGACCTCGACCTGCAGCCGGGCGACAGCCTGCGCTCGGCGATCAAGCAGGTCGCCTCGGGCCGCTTCGGCGTCACGACCGAGTACCTGGTCAACGCCGACCAGATCCAGATCAAGATGGCCCAGGGTGCCAAGCCTGGCGAGGGCGGCCAGTTGCCCGGCCACAAGGTGTCCGAATACATCGGCTTCCTGCGCCACTCGGTGCCCGGTGTCGGGCTGATCTCGCCGCCGCCGCACCACGACATCTACTCGATCGAGGATCTGGCGCAGCTCATCCATGACCTCAAGAACGCCAACCCGGCCGCCGCCGTGTCGGTCAAGCTGGTCTCCGAGATCGGTGTGGGCACGATTGCCGCCGGTGTGTCCAAGGCCAAGGCCGACCACCTGGTGATCGCCGGCCATGACGGCGGCACCGGTGCGAGCCCGCTGTCGTCGATCAAGCATGCCGGTTCGCCGTGGGAACTGGGCCTGGCCGAGACGCAGCAGACGTTGGTGCTCAACCGCCTGCGCGGTCGCATTCGCGTACAGGTCGACGGCCAGATGAAGACCGGGCGCGACGTCATCGTCGGCGCGCTTCTCGGTGCCGACGAATTCGGCTTCTCGACCGCGCCGCTGGTCGTCGAGGGTTGCATCATGATGCGCAAGTGCCATCTGAACACCTGCCCGGTCGGCGTCGCCACCCAGGATCCGGTGCTGCGCAAGAAGTTCACCGGCCAGCCCGAACACGTCGTCAACTTCTTCTTCTACGTCGCCGAGGAAGCGCGCGAGATCATGGCCGAACTGGGCATCCGCAAGTTCGACGACCTGATCGGGCGTGCCGACCTGCTCGACATGAAGCCGGGCATCTCGCACTGGAAGGCGCGTGGCCTCGACTACTCGCGCATCTTCTACTGCCCGCCGGTCGAGGCCAGCGTCGCGCGTCACCATGCCGAGATGCAGGATCACGGTCTGGACAAGGCGCTCGACCGCAAGCTCATCGAGCTGGCCGGGCCTGCGCTGGAGCGCGAGGAGCGTGTCGAGATCGATCTACCGGTCAACAACGTCAACCGTACGGTCGGCGCGATGCTGTCCGGGCGCGTGGCCGAGAAGTACGGTCACAAGGGCCTGCCCACCGACACCATCCACATCAAGCTCACCGGCACCGCCGGCCAGAGCTTCGGCGCCTTCCTGGCCCGCGGCGTGATGCTGGACCTGCACGGCGAGGCCAACGACTACGTCGGCAAGGGTCTTTCGGGGGGGCGCATCGTGGTGCGCCCGGTCGAGGCGTTCCGCGGCGAGACGACCACCAACATTATCGTCGGCAACACCGTGCTGTACGGGGCGACCGAGGGCGAGGTGTATTTCGCCGGTGTCGGCGGCGAACGTTTCGCCGTGCGCAACTCGGGCGCGACCGCAGTGGTCGAGGGCGTAGGTGACCATGGTTGCGAGTACATGACCGGCGGCACCATCGTCGTGCTCGGTGAGACCGGACGAAACTTTGCGGCCGGCATGTCGGGCGGCGTGGCCTACGTACTCGACGAGAAGGGTGATTTCGAGACGCGCTGCAACATGGCGCAGGTCGCGCTCGAACCCATGCCCGACGAACTCGAAGCACGCAAGGGGTCGGAGTCGGGCGACGAGCTCGAATCGCACGGTCGCGTCGAGATCGACCACCTCGAGATGGGCGACGAGCTCATCCTCAAGGGACTCATCGAACGTCATCTGCGCTTTACCGGCAGTCCGCATGCGAAGAAGATCCTCGAGCAGTGGAGCGACTACCGCTCGAAGTTCGTCAAGGTCATGCCCAACGAATACCGCCGCGCGCTGGGCGAAATCGCCGAACAGCGCCAGAAGCAACTGGAGGCCGCATAACAAATGGGAAAGCCAACCGGATTTCTTGAGTACGAGCGTCTGTCCGAGGCCTACGAGCCCGTACCCGAGCGCGTAAAGAAGTATCGCGAGTTCGTCCTGCGTCTGACCGACGAGCAGACTGCGATCCAGGGTGCGCGCTGCATGGACTGTGGCATTCCTTTCTGCAACAGCGGCTGTCCGGTCAACAACATCATTCCGGACTTCAACGACCTCGTTTACCGCAACCAGTGGTTCGAGGCCATTCGCGTGCTGCACTCGACGAACAACTTTCCCGAGTTCACCGGCCGCATCTGCCCTGCCCCGTGCGAGGCGGCGTGCACGCTCAACATCAATGACGACGCGGTCGGCATCAAGTCGATCGAGCGCGCGATCATCGACAAGGCGTGGGAAGAGGACTGGGTCAAGCCCCAGCCCCCGGCGACGAAGAATGGCAAGAAGGTCGCCGTGGTCGGATCCGGCCCGGCGGGGCTGGCCGCTGCGCAGCAGCTCGCGCGCGAGGGCTACGACGTCACGGTGTTCGAGAAGAACGACGCCATCGGCGGCCTGCTGCGCTACGGCATTCCCGACTTCAAGATGGAAAAGACGCTGATCGACCGTCGCGTCGAGCAGATGCAGGCCGAAGGGGTCACCTTCCGCGCCGGCGTCGTCGTCGGACATGAAGACATGCCCGCCGGCATCGCCAACGACGCCAAGGAAATGGTCAGCGCCGAGCAGCTCAAGCGTGATTTCGACGCGGTGATCCTCGCCGGCGGCTCCGAAGTGCCGCGTGACCTGCCGGTTCCCGGGCGCGAGCTCGACGGCGTGCATTTCGCGATGGAATTCCTCGTGCCGCAGAACCGGGAAGTGGGCGGTGGTCCGGCCAACCCGATCTCGGCCTCCGGCAAGCATGTGGTCGTCATCGGCGGCGGAGACACCGGCTCGGACTGTGTGGGCACGTCCAACCGTCATGGCGCCGCATCGATCACCCAGTTCGAGCTGATGCCGATGCCGCCCGAGCAAGAGGACACGCTCATGACCTGGCCTTACTGGCCGGTCAAGCTACGCACTTCGTCGTCGCACGAGGAAGGCTGCGAGCGTGACTTTGCCGTCGCCACCAAGGAATTCATCGGTGAGAACGGAAAGGTCACCGCGCTGCGTGCCTGCCGCGTCGAGTGGAAGGACGGTCGCATGGTCGAAGTGCCGGGCTCGGAGTTCGAACTCAAGGCCGATCTGGTTCTGTTTGCGATGGGCTTCACCCATCCGGTCAGCGGCCTGCTCGATGCCTTCGGCGTCGAGAAGGACGGCCGCGCCAACGCCAAGGCAACGACCGACGGCGAGGGCTGCTACAAGACCAACGTCGACAAGGTCTTTGCCGCCGGCGACGTGCGCCGCGGCCAGAGCCTGGTTGTGTGGGCGATTCGCGAGGGGCGCCAAGCGGCACGCGCCGTAGACGAGTACATCATGGGTGAGAGCCTGTTGCCGCGCTGAGGCGGCACGCACAAAGAGTTCTTCACGCGCTGCAGTACGGACGACGGACCCGCAAGGGTCCGTTTTCCGTTTACCCGGCGAGGATGCGTTCGGCGAGCTTGCGGCCGGACAGCCAGGCCCCCTCGACGCGTCCGCCCATCAGCCAGTCGCCGGCCAGCCCGATGCGTGCGTCGGTGTCCCATTGTGGTCCGACGACCGGCGCGTCCGGGCTGTGGGCGAATCGCCAGCAGTGAAGTACCCAGTGGTCGGGTGGTGGTGCGCCCAGCTCGCCGAAGGCGCCGACCATCGATGCGGCGATGTGCGCGAGCTGCGCTTCGCTCTCGCCGCCGAGTTCGGTGTCGACCGGCGCATGCAGCAGCCAGGTGTGGCCGGTGGGGCGATCCGGTTTGGACGAGTCGCGCGCGACCCAGCTCAGGGCCCCATGGTTGACGAAGGCCGCTTCGAAATCCAGTTGCGGGTCGCTGTCAAAGCGCGCGATCAATGCCCAGCAGCCGTGCATCGGCGCATTGGCCGCGATCTGTGCCAGCTCGCTCGCGACGGATGCGAGCATCACAGAGGCTTGCGGCGCCGGGACGGTTACGACGACACCGGAGTAGGCGCGTTCGAGCCTGCCCTGTTCCTCGGTGTCGAGGTGCCAGCCGTCAGCAGCATGGGCCAGCGCCGTCACCCGCGTGTTCTCGCGCAGCGAAAGGCCCGTGGCCAGATGGCGTCCCAGCGTCGACATGCGTGGCCGCGCCACGAAGCGCTTTTCGTCGGTGATCTTGGGATGCAACTGCGTGCCGTCGAAGACGACCAGGCGTGGTGTCCACGTGGCGACGACACCTGCTTCGAGCCAGCGCTCGACCTCGGCGACGAAGTCCGGATCGCGCGCGGTGAAATACTGCGCGCCGTGATCGCACTGCCAGCCATTGCCGCCGCGTGTCGCAGCGCGGCCGCCCGAGCTGCGCGATTTCTCGATGACTTCCACTGGCACACCGGCTTCGCGCAGCCGCGCGGCGCAACTCAGGCCGGCGATGCCGGCGCCGATGATGGCGATGGGCCTCACAGAAACCCTGCGACGATCACCAGACTCGCCACCGCACCGAAGCTTAGCGGCGTGCGCAGGTGCAGATACCAGGCGGGCAGTTCGCGGTGACGCGCCATCAGCATGTCGGCCAGTTGATGAGCGGCCAGCAGCGCGGCGACGACCAGCAGCCCGGCGCGCACCGGCAGCAGCAAGGCCACCCAGGCGCCCAGCGCCGGCACCACCGACCACGCCATCAGCCGTCCGCGGTAGGCGTCCGAATGGGATTGCAGCAGTGTCGCGAAACCCCAGTGCAGCGCGCCGACGAAGCTCAGGATGACCGCGCCATAGGCCAGCAGCGCAAACGACCACATTGGCGCACGTGCGGCATCGGCCAGTGTCGCGACGGCAAGCGTGACGAACGGGATCAGACCGCCGAAGCCCAGCCAGCGGGCGGGAGCGGGAATCGTTGAACTTACGTGCATCGGAAATTCATGTCCTCTCTGGAGAATGACCGCGACATGGCGATCGAGCGCATGTGCGGCGCCGGGTGAGTGCAGGAGTCGCGGGCACGAACTTGCGCGCAGCGTGACGGTCTGCTCTGAGGATACTGTCTAGGACAAACTTTCTGTACAAAGTTCGCCGTCGGCACGCACCGCCCAGGCGAACCCGTGTTGGAGCATGCATGAGCGAAGCGCAACGACTTACCGTGTACTACGATGGCGGCTGTCCGCTGTGCCGACGCGAGATCGGCTTCTACCGTAGCCAACCGGGGGCCGATGGCGTCGACTGGGTGAATCTGCTCGAAGCCGACCCGCGCTCGCTTGGCGACGATCTCGATTTCGACGCGGCGATGGCGCGTTTTCACGTGCGCCGACCGGACGGGCGGCTGGCCTCGGGTGCGCTCGGTTTCGCGCTGCTGTGGCAGCAGCTTCCGCGATTTCGCTCCCTTGGCCGCATCGCTGCGCTGCCAGGCGTCGTACATGTGTTGGAACTGGGCTATCGGCTGGTGTTGCGTGTTCGCTCGTTGTGGCGCAAGCCCGATTC
>JACESY010000061.1 GCA_013911595.1 Azoarcus sp. | reverse complement strand
CCGCAGCTTATGCCAGGCAACTGGCAGGGAAAGCCGTTACATTAACCCCGGACTCCAAAGCCGAGTGCTACTGAAGACGGGGGGACGTCGGCGGCGCGTTGAGCCTGCGGTGATCTGTATGGCCATAACGTAGGCCCACGGATGGGGGCGGTCAGTCAGAAATCGAGTTTTGCACGCTCTGCTTTGGTTAGCTCCCGCACACGTCGATTTTGGTCCTTTGCCTGCTGTGCAAGCAGTATCGGATCCTTATCTTCAAGCAGCTGGAGCAATGTCAGTCCTGGAGAGATAGCGCCGAGATAGCGCAATACTTGGCCTAGCGTGCGGCTCGGATCTCCATTCTCGATTTTCCGCGCTGTCGGAGGCGACATGTTTGCACGTAAAGCGGCCTCCGCCTGCTGCATACGGCGCGCGTACCGAAGGCGGCGAATTTTGCTGCCGAGCAGCTGGGTTTGTGCCAACTCCTTTGGTGTGAGCAAGTGGGCCTCGACCTTTTTCATGGAAACAATCCTTTTGTTTAAATTATTAATGCAAACGAATGTTTGCATTTTGGCACGTCTTGAGGCGAAGGCGTCGCCTTAGTTTGGACATTCATCGCAGGTCTGGGGTGCCGAAGCGGTTATCTAAGGAGGAGACTAGATATCTCACCATGGAGGGCAGATATTTTTTGGCCAGGTTTTGCTTGTTTACGTCCTGTTTGGCCAAGTTATGCTTGAACCGAGGATGGTACAGCAGCCGAAATCTCCCGAGAGTTGGTCAGGTTATGCTTGATTCCGGTGCCCGCTTATGGGTAACGGCACAACCTGTGTGCCGTAAAGCATAAAGTGGCCAAATGCCTTGTTTATGCTTGATTTCACGTTAGGACACATTATGTTTTATCGTGTTTGGCATGCTAGGGTTGGGAGTTTTGCTTGTCAGTTGGGAAGTTTTGCCCGCTGACAAAATTCAGGCAGTAAAACACGGGACCCTCGGGTCCCGTTTTTGTTGGCGCTGCAGCTTTGGCTCGGGCGTGTCCGGCTAACAGCCTATCTCCGGGGTTGCGCACAAACTCTGTGGACTTTTTTGTCGCCCCTTTTAGGCGCTGAACATTTGGGGTGGGGCTACGCCCCCTCGCTCTGGTTGGCGTCACCTCGGTGAGGCAATCAGCGAGCCTCCCCCTGATGCTCGATTGAGACAATCCTCGTTCCCCTTGGCTCAGCCGGAGCGGTCTCTCCAGTGAGACACATGCTGGGTGGTGGCTGAGCCTAGCCATCCTCAGCCGGTTGGCAAGGATGCGCCTTCAGACTCAGCCACCCCTTACCCGTATGTCCGGTATGGAGCCTCGTCGCCCGCCAGCCGTTCGTCCCACAGGCGCTAGCTTCGCCACCTGTTCCCGGTTCTCAGAGACTTCCCCACAGTCCGGTGTATCCCTCGACCGCTGCCGTTTTCAAGCCGACCAGTCGAGCGGCAGCCGCTCGGGGCGCTCTCCGTTGAGGCGCATGTGCCGTCTGGCTGCACTGATGTATAGCGCGTGTTTGGGGATAATCGCTGTTTATTTTCGAGCCTTGGAGTTCGCTCGAACGTGGCGTCCAATTTGATAGCCAGTTTCCCGTGTCACGGTTCGGTTCTGTCACGAGCAGGTGGGGGTTCAAGCGTATCTCAAAAGAGATACAATGAGGCGTGTAACGGAGGATTCATGTCATGGTGCAATCCAAGATGCTGCATGTCCGGGTGGACGAAGAGACCAAGATGCAGGCGAGCGAGGCACTGGCGGCCATGGGGCTGTCAGTCTCGGACGCGGTGCGCATCTTCCTCAAGCGAGTCGTCAATGATCAGGCTTTCCCGCTTGAGCTGAAGGTGCCCAACAGGGAAACGCGTAAAGCGATGGAAGAGGCGAGGGCGATGATGCAGGCCCGAGCGGCCCGCTTCGACTCGGCTCAAGCACTGATCGATGACCTCGAAGAAGCCGGCCGCCAGTAAGCGGGCGCCGCTTCCCCGGGCGTGCGATTACACGAAGGCGTTCCGCAAGGACTGGGAGCGACTGTCTCGTTCGGGCCGCTACGATCTGCGGCGTCTCAAAGAGGCCATGTTGCTGTTGATCGCCGCTGACGCGCCGCTCGGCCCGGAGTGGCTCGATCACCCCCTCAAGGGTGACTGGGCCGATCACCGCGAGTGCCACATCGGTGGGGACTTTCTGCTGATCTATCGGCAGGAGCGTGACTGCATCGTCTTTGTTCGTGCAGGCACGCACTCCGAACTCTTCGAGGACTAGGCGATGGCTGTTGAGTCTCTCCCCAATTTCACTCCCATGGCCCGGCGGCGCTGGGACGTGATCCCGGCTGGCGTTCGCCAGAAGCTGCTAAGCAATGTCTGGTGCGGGGAGTGTCGGGCAGAGGTGACCATCACGGAGTTCCGCGGCCGTGTCGACCAAGGCGATTTGCTGCTGGAGGGGAAGTGTTTGGAGTGTGGCGCTGAGGTGGCGAGGGTTATCGAGGCAGAGTAGCCGTGATGAAGTCACAGTTGGCGTGAAAAACACGGCAGCACTCAGACTGACGCCACTGCGCCCACCTGGGCGCAGTGTGCCCAGTGACCTCCAGCTATGTTTGGGCGGCATTTACGCGGAGATGGTACTGTAGTCGTTGATAACCCTCACGGATTTGTCGTGAAGGACTTCCTCGGCTCCGTACCCACCACCGTACAGTCTGAACTCAATCCCCGCGGCTTTGGCGCATTCGTAGTCCACGATGCTGTCGCCAACGTACAAAACACGTTCGTGCGACACGTCAAGTAGGCGAACGGCGTAGTCCAGCGGCATGGGGTCGGGCTTGCGGCGGGTGCAGCTATCCGCGCCGACAATCGTCTTGAAGTACTGAGCGAGTTCCAGGTGCTGTAAGAGCGCACGAGCTGCGCGGCCAGCCTTGTTGGTGCACACCCCCAGCGCTACGCCCGAGTTGTTCAGTTCATGGAGCATTTCCGGTACGCCGTCAAAAGCGCGCGAGCGTTCGCACTCCATGCCGCGGTAGTGGCCTCGATACGAATTGAGCAGTGGTTCGTAAAGGAGCTGGTCGGCTTGAAGCCAGACGATGGCGGCCGCGGTGCTCGCCTCAAGTCCGCCATGCAGCGATGATTTCACAACGTTCTCGGGGATCTCAGGCAATCCCACGTCGGTCAGCGCACGGATGAGCGCGCCGTGCAGGTCAGGCAAGGTATCGACCAAGGTGCCGTCGAGATCGAAAATGACAGCGCTGTATTCATTTTTGTTAAGCATATAGGGGCCTCATGCGCGTATCGGCGCACAGGATTGGATGTGTGGGCGGAAGCGTTTGTGGGCTTAGCGAGCCGTATCGCTGGTTGCCTGCATGGCTTCTGCCAGATCCGACAGTGATGAAGCGGCAGCCGCTTTTCGGTCACCCAGCCGGAATCTGGGGCTCGTGTCGAGGTAGTTGTGAAAGTGCACGACGGTCTGACGCGCATCGGTGGTCACAACAGCGTAAGCGGGCGGCTCGTGACAGCCGGGGATGTCTTCATCGGCCTTCGTTTTGTCATCAAAGCGCACCTGATGATGGGTGCTGGGCAGGCACGAGAAACCGACACCGTTGATGACGCCTTGCAGCGGGCGGTGTAAGTGCCCGAAGAAAACATGCCGAACATTTTGCCCGTAGGTCGCCAGGGTGCGCCAGAAGCGTTCAGGTTCCGCCAGCGCCATGCAGTCCATCACCGGCAGCCCAACGGCAAGCGGTGGGTGGTGCATAAAGAGATACACAGGGCGTTCGCCGCTGTCTTCAAGCGCCTGTGCCAGCCAGGCAAGCCGGTGCTCGCACAACACGCCGTCAGAGCGCCCTGTTGCGAGCGTGTCCAGAAACAGCAGTCGTGTGTCTTCCAGATCTACTGCGTACTGAATGTAGCCATGTTCATCAGCAGCCGGGTCGGGAAAAACTCCGAGTAGCGCCGTCCGCTCGTCATGATTGCCCGGGACAAGATGGACCGGCATCGGAAGCGGTTCAAGGGCTGACTTTAAGGCGCGGTATTGCGCCTCTTGTCCGCTATGTACCAGATCACCGGTTATCGCCACGCATGCCGCGTCAGGATGCTCTGTACACACGCTACGCACGGCGGCTGCGAGGCGTTCGGCAGGATCAACCCCATAGAGCACCTGTCCGGGTGCGACCAGATGGGGGTCAGTCATGTGGATGAACTTCATGGACGCAGCTCCCAAGCCCGTTTGTTCATGCGGGCTCCGGTTGTGTTTCTAGTTCGACGCTACTCTCCGAGCTGTACTGCTCGGACCTGGGCCGGTTGCGGTAAATCCGCTCGAGCGCCGCATCATCGAGGTCTGCAGCGGTACCGTCGAAGACGACGCTTCCAGCACGCACGCCAATGATCCGGTCGGCAAAGCGCTTGGCCAGATCAACCTGGTGCAGGCTGCACAGCACCCCGATGCCTCGCTCGTGGCTGATGCCGCGCAAGATCTCAAGGACCGTCTCGGATGACTCCGGATCAAGGCTCGACACCGGTTCATCGGCCAGGATGACTCGGCTCTGCTGGCTCAGTGCGCGAGCGATGGCCACGCGCTGCTGTTGCCCGCCGGAGAGCGAGTCAGCACGTTGGTAGGCGTGGTTTAACAAACCAATGCGATCCAGGTTGGCCAATGCCTGCTGGCGGTCCTGTTCGGGGAAGAGGTGCAGCAAGACACGCCACGCGGATACGTACCCGAGGCGGCCAGCCAGTACGTTCTTGAGGGCACTGATACGCCCAATCAGATTGAGCTGCTGGAAGATCAGGCCGATGCCGCGTCGGGCGATGCGGAGGTCGCGCTTGCCCAATTGATCGATACGCTCGCCGAGCACCTCCACCTTTCCGTGATCAGGTGCGGTCAGTGCAGTGATGCAGCGGAAGATGGTCGACTTGCCCGCACCACTGGGCCCGAGCAAGACCACAAACTCTCCTTGCTCCACGCGCATGTTCACCTTCGATAGGGCGGTGTTGCCGGCGTAGTGCTTGGTAACCCCGGTCAGCACGATGGACGAGGGGTTGGCAGGGGCTGTGGCGGTCGTGTTCATACCAGTTTCCTCCTGAGCATCGAGCTCAGTTGGTCAATGACAGTGACCATGACCAGCACGATTGCGGTCAAGGTGAAAAGCTTCTGGAAATCGAGCAGATCAATCGCGGCTTTGATCTCGATACCAATGCCGCCTGCGCCGACGATGCCGAGGATGGTGGAGGTGCGAACGTTGGCCTCCCAGACATAGAGCGAGACCGAGGCGAGGCTTGGCAGCGATGCGGGCAGTACCGCATACGTCACGATCTTGGTTTGGCTCGCGCCGGACAGGGCTGCAGCTTCCAACGGGGCCTTGGGCAAGGTTTCAATGGCCTCGCTGTTGAGTTTGGCGATGACCCCAATCGCATGAAGCGTCATGCCCAGAACGCCCGCGAAGGGCCCCAGGCCGACGGCTGCGACAAAGAGAATCGCAAACACCACGGTGTCGACGTCGCGCAGTCCATTGATAAACCCGCGCACGGGCAAGGCCAGCCAGTGCGGGCTGCCCAGGTTGCGCGAGATGAAAATGCTCAATGGAAACGCAACCAATGTTGCGGCGACCGTCGCAACGGTTGCGATAGCTACCGTTTCAGCCGCGCGGAAAAGCATGCGGTCGAGGTCGTCAAGATACGGGGGCCATGCCTTGGCCGCCCAACGGGCAAGGCGCGGCATTCCCTCTACCAGCGCTCCGAGGTCAACCTGTGCGAGCGACAGGCATTGCAAGAAGAACGCGATGCACAGGCCCGCGATGAGTGCCGGCTTCAAGGTGCTCGACGAGAGCAGCTTGGAGCGTGGTTCGCAGTAGCGTCCGCTGGGCAAGCGTTTTATCGGTTCAGATTGGTTCATGTGCAGCACTCCGAGCAGCGAAACCGTCTGGTTTCGCTGCTCAACAATCACGACATGCTCCGGATCAGGAGCGCAGTACGCCCAAGTCGCGCCCCATCGTCTCGAGGACGGCGTAGGGCTCGTGGGTGGTTGCCTCGAAGCCGCTGTAGGGCTCGGGAAGTTGCTGGCGGATCTCGTCGCGCAGCTCGACGAACGCCTTTTGCAGGGCGGCACTCATGTCCGGGTCAAGACCGCTGCGTACGGCCACGACTTCGTTCGGAAGCGGGTCCGATTTCCAGACGACGACGTTCGAATCCTCGCGAATGGTGCCGTTACGGATCATCGTGTTGCGGTGCGTGTCCCAGCCCGTGGCGAGATCGACCTGGCTTTCTGCGGTCGCCATCTGAGCGGCAGCTGCCGAGGCGCCCTCGGCGTACTGCCCGAAGAAGGTTTTCGGATCAATGCCCTGGGACTTCAGGTAGTGCGTTGGCACAAGCCAGCCTGAGGTCGAGCCCACATCGAGCATCTGCATCGACATGCCCTTGGCGCTTTCCGGGAAGGACGGCATTTCCAGACCCGGTCGCGCGACGATGATGGCGTGATAGACAGGTTTGCCATCGACGAGCATGACGCAGATCGGGCGTGCATTTCCGCTGTTTCGCGCGAGCACATAGCCCCACGGCCCCATCTGCGAGAGATCAACCTGTTCATTGGACAGGGCCGTGGCGATGCCTGCCCAGTCGTTGGCGACGTTGAGCTGCAGCCGGGCACCAACGCGCTCGGCGATTTCGTTGTAGATGGGCTCCCACACGCGCAGCGTGTCGGCCTGCGTCGGTTGTTGCGGGCCCAGACCAACCTTGATTACCGGCTTGCCGGCAGCACTGACGATGGCCGGAGCGGCGAGGGCGCCCGCAGAGGCCATGGAAACGGCGAGAAACTTCCTTCTGTTCATGATCTGCAACTCCTTCATAGAGCGGTGATGTGGGTCGGGTACAAGCTTGCCCGGTGGGCAGTTCCCGTGTCCCTGTTGGAGGACGCGCTCAGAGTAGGGGGTGTGAGTTGCAGCGAAGTTAATGTACAAACCGAAAGAACGGATAGACATATAGGCCAGATAAATGAAGGACGCGTACTTGGCTGAACTGAAGGCTTTCGATGCTGCAGCTACTCACGGCAGCATGTCTGTAGCTGCGCGCAAACTCGGGCTGCAGCAGCCAACGATTTCTCTGCATATCCGGCAGCTTGAGCAGCGTTTTGGGGTGGAGCTCTTCTTCCGGCGCGGACGCCGTGTGGAGCTCACGCCATTTGGCGCGTCACTCCGAGAGATCACGCGACGCATATTCCGGGCAGAAGAAGAGGCGATGGACTTGCTGCTGTCGGCCCAAAACCTCTATCACGGCCATCTGAAGCTGTGTGCGGTCGGTCCGTACAACGTCACCCCTATGATCAAGGCGTTCAGCAAGCGTTGGCCAAGGGTGCGCATCTCCGTGGAGTTGGGCGACTCACGTGAGGTGATCGAAAGTGTTTTGGATTACCGCTGTGACGTCGGGGTGGTGGTCCATCGCGTTGATGACCCTCGTATTCATAGTCTTGCGTTTCGCCGACAGGATTTGATCGTGTTCGCGCCTGCAAACCATCCCTTGGCTGGTCGACGAGGGCTGTCACCTTCTGATCTCGAAGGCCAAGACTTCGTGTTTAGAGAGGTGGGTTCGACGACTCGGAAGGCGTTTGAAGAGTTCCTCGAGCGCAACGATGTGCGCGTGCGCTGCGCGCTTGAGATGGGGAGTCGTGAAGCTGTGAGAGAGGCTGTTGCGCAAGAGTTGGGCTTAGGCGTCGTCTCGGATGCGGCTTACGTTGCAGATGCGCGTCTGGTCCAGCTTGAGATCGATACGCAAGGTCTTTCCACTCATGCTCACGTAATCTGCCTAGAGGAGCGCGTCACCGCGCCGCTGGTGCACGAGTTCCTTCAGGTCAGTGATGAGTTGCGTGCATGCCGGGAGGATAAGGCCGCCTGACGCTTCGGGGCTCTGCTCAACGAGCCTGCGCTACCTTGTTGGGGTGAAGCTGCGCCCCTCGCTCTGGTAGCCGATGATCTGCCCTTCGGTGAAACGCTTATTCATGTTCAATCTCCTCAGGGGCGATTGGACTCCAAGCCGACGTGCTATTCAAATGTGGGGAGACGTCGCGCCTCGGAGGCTGCAGTATTCAGTGGCGGTGCCGGTGGTGCAGATCGGGAAAGTGCGGGTGCTTGTGCGTGACCGCCGTATGAGTGTGGCGATGGACGTGCGGTTCTTCGGTGGCGATTCCCGAATGCTCGTGGTGGTGATGTTCGTCGTGCCAGTGCAAGTGGCTGTGTTCGAGCGGCTCGTGGTGGTGTTCGTGGTCGTGCCGCTCGCTCAGGTGCAGCCACAGTCCGACGCCCATCAGCAGCGCGGCGGGCCACAGCAGCGGCGGCGCTTCGCCGCCGGGCAGTGCCAGCGCGACGGCGACGCCGACGAAGGGCGCGAGCGAGAAATAGGCGCCGGTGCGCGCCGCGCCGAGTTCGCGCAGTGCGAGCACGAACAGCGCCAGACTGATGCCGTAGCCGACCAGGCCGATGGCGAGGGTGCTCAAGGCGCTGCCCGCGGCCGGCCACGAGGCACCCAGCATCCAGGCGATGACGAGGTTGATGGCGCCCGCCGTCAGGCCCTTGATGGTGGCGATGAATACCGCGTCACCGCCCGAGATGCGGCGTGTCAGATTGTTGTCGATGGCCCAGCACGCGCAGGCCACGGCAATCCACAGGGCGCCGCCGGTGCTGCCACCAGTTTCGGCTTGTTGCGAGGGCCACGCCAGCAGCATGCCGCCGGCCACGATGGCCAGCATGCCGATGACGAGGCGCCGGTCGCAATGTTCGCGAAATATGATCCAGGCGATCAGCGCAGTCAGCACGCCCTCCAGGTTGAGGAGCAGTGAGGCCGAGGCGGCATCCGTGCGGGCCAGGCCGATGAGCAGCGCCACCGGCCCCAGCACGCCGCCGAACAGTGCGGCGGCGGTGAGCCAGCGCCATTCGCCGGCCACCAGGCCGGAAGCGGCCCAGCCGCGGTCGCGCAGCAGCCGGAAAGCGCTCAGGCCAAGCCCGCTGCCGAGGTACAGCAAGCCAGCCAGCAACACCGGATGGGCGCTGGCGACGACGAGCTTGGCGAACGGAGTGCTCGCACCGAACAGCACGGCTGCCGCCAGTGCGAGCACGATTCCGCGGTGCATGGCGACCTCCGCTGAACGGCGATGCGCCGGCCGGGCTTACGGCATGGCGAATCGCACTGCCATGGTACGCCCGCCGAGCGTCACCCGCGCCACCACGCGCGCGCCGGCAGGCAACTGCGCCGTGCCGGCGAAATGCTCTCCGACAGGCGCGAGCTCGATGTCCTGCTTGCCGTCCTTGGATACGACTGTCAGTTTGGCGCTGCCGCCGTCGGTGTTGACCGGCTCGCCGTGATCGCGCACGAACAACCGCAGGCCGTCTTGGCTGACCAGCTCGAAGTCGAGGTCGTTGGCTTCGCTGACGATGCCGCCGTGCTTCGGCGCATGGTCATGGGCGCCTTCTTCAGCGTGGCTGTGACCATGGCCGTCGCCATGTGCGTGACCGTGGCTCTTGTCGGCCAGTGCGGGCGTGGCGGCGAGCAGGCAGGACATCAGGATCAGGGTGCGAGCGTTCATGTGTGGGCTCCTTGGTTGCAGGGGGTTGTGAAACGGGGTCATCAGAATGCCTCCTTCTCGTTCTGGTTCATCAGGCGCTCGGTATCGCGCCGGCCGAACAGCCAGAACAGGGCGGGGGTCAGGAAGGTGTCGAGCAGGGTCGAGCTGATCAGGCCGGAGAAGATCACCACCGCCACCGGATGCAGAATCTCGGTGCCGGGGCGCTCGGCCTCGAACAGCAGCGGGGCGAGCGCGAAGGCGGTGACCAGTGCGGTCATCAACACCGGGCTGAGACGTTCGAGCGAGCCGCGCAGGATCATCGCGTGGTCGAAGTTCTCGTTCTCCGAGCGCATCAGGTTGATGTAGTGGCTGACCTTGAGGATGCCGTTGCGCACCGAGATGCCGGCCAGGGTGATGAAGCCGATCAGCGCTGCGATGGACAGCGGCTGGCCCGACAGCCACAGGCCGATCACCGCGCCGACCAGCGCCAGCGGGATGTTGGCCATGATCAGCGCAGCCAGCCGGTATGAGCGGTAGCGCGAGAACAGCACCACGAACATCAATGCGGCCGACACCAGCGCCAGCATGCCGACCAGCCGCGCGGCCTGTTCCTGCGCCTCGAACTGGCCACCCAGGGTGATGAAGTAGCCCTCCGGCAGGCGGTGCTCGGCGACCCGTGCGCGGATGTCCTCGACTACCTCGGACAGCGCGCGCTCCTGCACGTTGGCCGACAGCACGATGCGGCGGCGTCCGTCGTCGCGGCTGATCTGGTTGGGGCCGTCGCCGTCCTCGATGGTGGCCAGCCTCGACAGCGGCACGAAGCCGCTGGGCGTGTCGATCAGCATGCGCGACAGCCCCTCGACCGTGCGCGCGGTGTCGGGCAGGCGCACCACCAAGTCGAAGCGGCGCGAACCCTCGACGATCTGCGCCAGCTCCTCGCCCTCGACCATGGCCTGCAGCAGGCTCAACACGCGTGAGGTCGGCACGCCGTACGCCGCGGCCGCTGCGTAGTCGATGCGCACCTTGATCTGCGGCGCGAGTACCTGCTTCTCGACCTCCAGATCGGCCAGGCCGGGAATGTCGGCGAGCCTCGCGCGCAGCGCCTCCGCCTGGCTGCGCAGCACGTCCAGATCCTCGCCGAAGAGCTTGATCGCGATCTGCGAGCGCACGCCCGACATCATGTGGTCGATGCGGTGCGAGATCGGCTGCCCGATGGCCACGGCGGCCGGCAGATTGACCAGCCGTGATCGGATGTCGGCCCGAATTTCGTCCATGCTGCGGGTTAGCTCAGAGGCCGGGATCAGCCCGATGTCGAGTTCGCTGACATGCACGCCCTCGGCGTGTTCGTCGAGTTCCGCCCGGCCACTGCGACGTCCGACGTGGGTGACTTCCGGCACCTCACGTACCAGCCGCTCGGCCTCGCTCGCCAGTGCAGAGGATTCGGCCAGCGTCACGCCCGGATTGAGGCGCAGGCCGACGAGTAGCGTGCCCTCGTTGAACGGCGGCAGAAAGGTGGTCGGAAAGGTCGGCACCGCCGCCGCGGCGAGCAGCACGGCCACGGCACCGGCGGCGACGGCCGGGCGTGGGCGCTCCAGCACGCGTGCCAGCGCGCGGCCGTAGCCGCGCTTGATCCACGCCAGCAGCCGCGTGTCGCCATGCTCGAGCGACTTCATACCGGGCAGCAGGTAGAAGGCCAGCACCGGCGTGAGCGTGACCGACACAATCAGCGAAGCCAGCGTGGACACGATGAAGGCCACACCCAGCGGCACGAACAGCCGCCCTTCGATGCCCGGCAACGCGAACAGTGGCAGGAACACCAGCACGATGATCATCGTCGCGTAGACGATGCCCGAGCGCACTTCCAGCGAGGCGTTGCGCACGATGGACAGCAGCGGCAGCGCGATGCCCGGATGTGCGGCACGGGCGGTCTTGAGGCGGCGGATGATGTTCTCCACATCCACCACCGCGTCGTCCACCAGGCCGCCGATGGCAATCGCCAGCCCACCCAGCGTCATGGTGTTGATCGACATGCCGAAGTAGTCGAACACCATCGCGGTGATCAGGATCGACACGGGAATCGCGGTCAGGGCGATCAGCGTGGGGCGCAGCGTGCCGAGGAACAGCGCGAGGATGGCCGCGACGAACACCGAGGCGGCGATCAGCTTGCCCGTCAGCGTATCGATGGAAGCCTCGATGAAGCTTGCCTGGCGGAAGGTCACGCGCGGTTCCGCCATGCCCTCGGGCAGCGAGGACTTCATCTCGTCGAGCGCCGTCTCGATGGCGCGGGTCACCGCGATGGTGTCGGCCGTGGGCTGCTTCTGCACGCCAAGGATTACCGCTGGCTGGCCTTCGAAGCCGGCGTCACCGCGCTTGACCTTGGGCGCGAAGGTGACCTCGGCGATCTGCTTGAGCAGCACCGGCTGGTCATTGCGCACGGTCAGTGCGAGCTGGCGCAGATCCTCCAGTACCGAAGTTCGGCCCAGGTGCCGGATCAGGTACTCGCGCCCGTTCAGTTCCAGGAAACCGCCCGAGGTATTTGCCGCGAAGCCCTGCAGCGCGTTGGCCAGATCCTCCTGGGTGATGCCCAGATCACGCATGCGCGCGGTGTCGGGCTGCACCTGGAACTGGCGTACCTCGCCGCCAATGGGAATAACCTGGGCCACGCCCGGAACCGACATCAGCCGCAGGCGCAGCACCCAGTCGGCGTACTCGCGCACATCCATCGGCGAGATGCGCTGCGGATCGATGGGAATCGCGATCTGCATGATCTCGCCCATGATCGAACTGATCGGCCCCATGTGCGCGACGATGCCCGACGGCAGGGCCTGCTCCATGGAGCCGAGCCGTTCGGACACCATCTGGCGGGCGCGGTAGATTTCGGTGTCCCAGTCGAAGGTGACGTAGATGAACGACAGGCCCGCGCTGGACACAGAACGCACCGATTCCACGCCGGGCAGGCCGTTCATGGCCGTCTCCAGCGGAAAGGTGATGAGCTGTTCGACTTCCTCGGCGGCCATGCCGCCGGCTTCGGTCATCAGCGTGACGGTGGGCTTGTTCAGATCGGGGAAGACGTCCACCGGCGTCTGCGACAGCGTCAGCGCCCCCCAGGCCATCGCCGCCAGACTGGCGACGATGACCACCAGCCGGTTGGCGAGGCTGGCATCGAGTAACCACTTGAACATGTGCGCCTCCCCTCAGCGGATCTGGTTGACGAGGGCGGCGGCGCGCACCACCACCCGGTCGCCGTCGGTCAGCCCGGACGTCACCGCGACATGGCCGCCGTCGAGCGGCTCGCTCAGCACCACGCGCGGCTCGAAGTGCTCGGGCGCGGTCTTGACCCACACGATGGTCTGATTCGAGGGGTTCTTCATCAGCGCCGCGGCCGGCACGCGATGCCCGTCAACTGTGTCGGCCAGTTGCACCTGCACGCGCACGGTTTGCCCCAGCGCCAGCCCGTCCAGCGCCTCGCCGGTCGCAGCGAAGCGGATCGGCAGTGCCTGATCGCGCAGCGCGCTGGCCGTTCCGACGTGACGCAGTGCCAGCACGCGTCCGCCGACCGCGAGGCTGCCGCCAGTGATGCGCGTGACGCGCTCGGGTTCATAAGCCAGCGCCTCGATGCGCAACCGCGTCGGGTCGACAATCTCGAACAGCGTCTCGCGCGCATCGACCACCTGACCGGCCACCGCGCGCGCCTCGGCGATCACGCCATCGACCGGCGCAGTAAGCGCCTCGCGCCCCTGCAGGCCGTCGCGCGTGGCGCGGATGCGTGTGTCCAGGCTCGCCAACGTCGCGGCGGCCTCGTCGATGTCCTTGCGCGGCACGCTGTCGGCCAGCTCGCGCAGGCGCTTCAGGCGGGCGCCGACGATGTCGCGCTCGGCGCGCAGTTCGGCCAGTTGCGCCTGCTGTCCGGCGCGTTCGATGGCGCCGGCCGCAGGCACCACCCAGGCCAGCAATTCGCCGCGTCGCACCGGCCGCCCCGGCTCCGGCAGGCCGTCCGGTCCGGCCTCGACGCGGCCGCCCTGCATGGGCTGAACCAGACCCCCGGCATTGGGGTCCATTACCACACGGCCGTTCAGCTCCAGCGTGCGCGGCAGGGCTGCGCGCTCGACCGGCAGGGTGCGCACGCCGAGCTGGCGCTGCGCCGGCTTGGGCAGGAAGACGCTGCCGTCGGGTGCGCGGCGCGGGCCGTCGCCGGTCACCGGAGTGGCCTCCTCGCCGTGGTCATGACCGGGGCCGCTCCATGCGGCGGGCATGGCCGTGCTCAGCGCAGCGAGCAGGCATAGTTGCAAGATGCGGGTCTTCATGCGCGCACCTCCCGCCCGCGGCCACCACGCAGCAGCGCGGCCAGCAGCGCCAGCAGTGCGCCGCCGGCGATGGCCCACGGCAGCCACTGTTCGGCATGGTCGTGTTCATCCGTAGCGGCTTCGTCGGCGTGATGCACGTCCAGCGTACCAACCAGCACGTCGGCTGCATCGGCCGTGATCACGGTGGCGACCACGGCATATTCGCCCTCAGCCGGTTCGGCAGGCAGGTGCACGCCGAAGGTGCCGGGCGCGACCGGCTCGACCGTCAGCGTGTCGGGGCCGAGCTCGAATTCGAGTTCGGCGTTCTCGACTGGCGCGTTGCTGTCGGCATGGTCGAGATAGAGGGTGAGCAGATCGCCGTCGAGCACGCCGACCAGTTCGAACAGCTCACTGGTGGCGGCGAAACGTGGTGCGGCGGGGCCAGTGGCCTGCGGTGCGGCCTCCTCGCCATGATCGTGGCCGGGGCCGGACAGGGCCGCCGGGGCATGCAGGCACAGGGCGAGCGCCACCATGCCGAGAGTAATGCGGTGTGTGGACATCGGGATTCCTCGTGGGGTGCGCGTCACTGCGGCAACAGGCCGAGTGCCTGGCGCAGCGCGGAGATGGCTTCGGCTTCGTCGATGCGCGCGTGCGCCAGTGCGCGGCGCGCCTCGGAGGCCTCGAGTTCGACCAGCAGACGGTCGGGCAGCGAGGTCTCGCCGAGGCGGAAGGACTTGGCGATGGCGCGCAGCGTGTCCTCGGCCAGCGTCGCGCGGCGCTCGGCTGCCTCGCGGCGGGCCTCTGCGGCGAGCTGTGCTTCGCGCGCGGCGAGCAGATCGCTCTCCAGTCGCAGGCGCTCAAGCTGGGCACGTTCCTCGTGTTCGATGGCTTCAGCCATTGCCATGCCGGCCTCGGAGCGGTGTTGCGCACCGCCACCGAAGGGGATGCGGATACCCACCGTCAGGGTCTGCTCGAAACGCGCGCCGGCCTCGCCGCGCTCGCGCGTAACCCCCAGCGTCAGTTCCGGATTGGCGCGCGAACGCTTGCTGGCAAGTGCCGCAGCACTGCGCGACATCGCACTCTCATCGAGCAATGCGGCCAGCGCCGGATGGCTGTCGCCGATGGCCGGAGCCTCCTCAGGCAGCGGCTCGATGTGCAGTTGCTCAGCGTCGGGCAACGCAGCGTCGCGACCCACCAGCTGCTGCAGTGCCAAACGTGCACGCGCGAATTTGGACCGGGCGCCGGCCAGCTCGCTCTGGGCATCGGCCAGTACGCCGCCGGCGCGATTGGCGTCGGTGAGCGCAAGCTGGCCTGCGCGCTGGCGTCGCGTCACGTCGCCGTGCAAGGCCCGCGCTGCGTCCAGACGCGTTTCCGCCAGATCGAGATCGACCGCGGCACGCTGCAACTCCCACCAGGCCTCGCGCAGCATCCCCGCGGTTTCCAGTTGGGCCAGGCGTGCGCGGCTGGACACCGCGCCGAGTTGCGCATCGGCGCTGCGCTGCACGAGCGCGCGCTCACCCGGCAGCCACAGTGGGAAAGCCAGCCCCGCCTCGTACTCGCGCGCACCGTCGTTGCGGTTTAAGCGGTCGCTGCGCAGCGACACTTCGGCGGCGGGCGGTTCGGCGAACCAGCGCCGGGCGGCCTCGCGGCCGGCCTCGGCGGCGCTCATGCGCGTGCCCAGCGACAGCGCCTCGGGGCGACGCTGCCAGGCGGCCTCGAACAGGGTCGCCAGACTGCTCGGGCGGGCTTGCGCGGTGGATGGGACAGCGGTCGCGTCCTGCGCGACGGCCGGGGTGAAGTACAGCGCGCCGATCAGCGCGCACAGCAGCGGCATGGGCCGCAGTCGTTCGATGGGGTGCATCCGATTCTCCGTTGGGGTGGGGGAATCGGCGAGGCACGACGGTGGCGCACGGGGCGGCGCGCCGGAATCAGCGCGGACGTTGCGAACCGGAGGTGTCAGGCCTCGCCGTCAGGCGGCGAGGCCGGCCCATTTGGGCCTTTCGATGCGGGTGGGCGGTGCGGTGGCGATGGGCGGGTGCGTTTGGGCCGGCAGCAAGC
>JACESY010000060.1 GCA_013911595.1 Azoarcus sp. | reverse complement strand
ATTCCGCTGATGACCACGGATGCCGGCGTGTCGGTGCTGCTCGGTGATGTCGCGCGGGTGCAGATCGGGCCGGAGATGCGGCGCGGCATCGGTGAGCTCGACGGCGAAGGTGAGGCGGTCGGCGGCGTCATCGTGATGCGCTCGGGCGAGAACGCGCTGGCCACCATCGAGGCCGTCAAGCAGCGCCTCGCCAGCGTCCAGCAGGGGCTGCCCGACGGGGTCGAGATCGTCACCGTATATGACCGCTCCGGCCTGATCGAGCGGGCGATAGACAACCTCACCCACAAGCTCATCGAGGAGTTCATCGTCGTAGCGCTGGTATGCGTGGTGTTCCTGTTCCATCTGCGGTCTGCGCTGGTGGCGATCGTCTCCTTGCCGCTCGGCATCCTCGCCGCCTTCATCGTCATGCACTACCAGGGGGTGAATGCCAACGTGATGTCGCTGGGTGGCATCGCCATTGCGGTGGGTGCGATGGTCGATGCGGCGGTGGTGATGATCGAGAACGCCCACAAGCATCTGGAGCGCTGGGCCCACCAGAACCCCGGCGAGCAGCTCGCGGGCGAGGCGCGCTGGAAGGTCATCGCGGATGCCTCGGCTGAAGTCGGGCCAGCGCTGTTCTTCTCGCTGCTGATCATCACGCTCAGCTTCATCCCGGTGTTCACGCTGGAGGCGCAGGAAGGGCGGCTGTTCTCGCCGCTGGCGTTCACCAAGACGTACGCGATGGCTGCCGCCGCGGGCCTGGCGGTGACGCTGGTGCCGGTGCTGATGGGCTATTTTATCCGTGGCCGGATTCCCGACGAGCAGAAAAATCCGCTCAATCGCGCTCTGATCGCGGTCTATCGTCCGCTGCTCGAAGTGGTGCTGCGCTTTCCCAAGGCGACCATCGTGGTCGGCGCCGCCGTGTTCGTCGTCAGCCTGTGGCCCTTGCAGCACATCGGCAGCGAGTTCATGCCGCCGCTCGACGAGGGCGACCTGCTGTACATGCCCACCGCACTGCCGGGGCTGTCGGTGGGCAAGACAGCGGAACTGCTGCAACAGACCGACCGCTTGATCAAGTCCGTGCCCGAGGTCAAGAGCGTGTATGGCAAGGCCGGCCGCGCGGTGACGGCCACCGATCCGGCGCCGCTGGTGATGTTCGAGACCACCATCCAGTTCCACCCGCGCGAGGAGTGGCGTGCCGGCATGACGCCGGACAAGCTCGTCGAGGAACTCGACCGCACGGTGCGCGTGCCGGGTCTGACGAACATCTGGATCCCGCCCATCCGCAACCGCATCGACATGCTCGCCACCGGCATCAAGAGCCCGGTCGGGGTGAAGGTGCTGGGGCCGGATCTGGAGGTCATCAATCGGCTTACTGGCGAGATCGAACAGGCGGTCAAGGACGTGCCGGGGGTCACCAGTGCGTTTGCCGAGCGCCTGACCGGCGGGCGCTACATCGATGTCGACATCCGGCGCGAGCAGGCGGCGCGCTACGGGCTCAACATTGCCGACGTGCAGGCGGTGGTCGCAACGGCAGTAGGCGGCATGAACGTCGGCGAGACCGTCGAGGGGCTGCGGCGCTTTCCGATCAACGTGCGCTATCCGCGCGAGATTCGCGATTCGCTCGCCGGCCTGCGCAATCTGCCGATCGTCACGCCACGCGGCCAGCAACTCGTGCTCGGTGACGTCGCCGACATCCGCATCGAGGACGGTCCGCCCATGCTGCGCAGTGAAAACGCTCGGCTGGCCGGCTTCGTGTACGTCGATCTGCGCGGGCGCGATCTGGGCTCGGCGGTGCGTGAGATGCAGGCTGTGGTCGCGGAGCAAGTCAAGTTGCCGGCGGGCTACTCGGTGGCGTGGTCGGGCCAGTTCGAGTTTCTCGAACGCGCGACGGCCAAATTGCAACTGGTGGTGCCGTTCACGCTGCTGATCATCTTCGTGCTGCTGTACCTGACGTTCACGAACTTCGGCGAGGCGCTGCTGATCATGACCACCCTGCCGTTCTCGCTGGTCGGAGGCATCTGGTTGCTCTGGGCGCTCGACTACAACCTGTCGGTCGCCGGCGTGGTCGGCTTCATCGCGCTCGCGGGTGTGTCTGCCGAGTTCGGCGTGATCATGCTGCTTTACCTGAAACAGGCGTGGTTCGAGCGCCTCGACCAGAACCGCAGCAGCGACGCCGACCTGTACGATGCGATCCGCGAGGGTGCGGTGCTGCGCGTGCGCCCCAAGGCCATGACGGTGGCGGTGATTCTCGCCGGCCTGATGCCGATCATGTGGGGCGCGGGTACCGGCAGCGAGGTCATGCAGCGCATCGCCGCGCCGATGGTCGGGGGCATGATTTCGGCACCACTGCTGTCGATGTTCGTGATTCCGGCGGCCTATCTTCTGATGCGGCGGCGGCGGCGTCGCGGAGAGACTCGCCCCGACGAATGATCGACCGGCGTACGAGTACTTCAGGGACTTGCCGGGTGGATGGTGCGGCGCTCAAGTGCCGCCCGAGGGTAAGACCTCTCAAAGAAAAAGGTCCCTGCACGCTCCTCGCGGAGCGGTGCAGGGGCCTCTGTCGGCAAAGCTGAGGGGCTTAGCCTTCGTGGCCGACCTTGGTCAGGTATCCCAAACGGGCGACTTCATTCGAGGTTACCTCCAGGGATTTTCCGTCGGCGCTCTTCAGCGTTGTTCCGATTTTTATCCACTCTGCCCGCCCGTAACGATTCGCCTTGGCCATCTTTCCGTCCGAAAAGACGTAAAGCGTGCCACCGTCAGCAAGAGCAACCGTCTTCTCGGCCGCTTCGCTGGCGGCAGTGTCGGCAAGCGCAGGGAGGGTCGTAAAGGCCGCGGCAGTGGCGAGCAGGACGGATACGGTCTTGAATTTCATGATGCACTCCTTCTTCTAACCGAGAACGCCCATGCACCGATGCATGAGTGATGCCTTGTGGCATGTCAGTCACGATACGGATGTCGTGGCTACAGCACGCTGACGCCCGGATTACAAAGGAGACAGTTATCGGATGCGCTTGCGCCGCGAGTCCGGTTGAAAGCCGGCGTGTGTCGCGTCGCGCAACGCGCGCAGAATGCCGCACTGGTCGGCGCGGCGTGCCGCAGCAGTCGCGCAGGCTTCGGGGCGGCGAGTTCGGCGATGCGCTGGTGCACCTTGTCGATCCGTGCGTCGACCAGCCGGTCTTTGTCCTCGCACGCGACCTCCGGACGGTCGGCTACGCCAGCAGTCGCGCGATGTCGAGGCTACGGCAATGCCTCAAGAAGGCCAGCCGCTGCAGGTGTTCCGGCCCGTAGTTGCGCTGGCCGGCTTAGCTGCGGGCTGGGCGGTGGCGATGCCGCCGAGTTCGTGGCCCGCCTGCGCGCCCGGGTTACGGCGCAACGCCTGCTCTTGGCGACCCTCGACCGGCAACTGGCGACGGCACTCGAACGCGGAGCGCCTCGCTTTCATTTCAGCCGATGATGCCCGCGACCGGACCATCGTGCGTAGTGTCATTCAATTCTTGCACTGGTTGGACATTGACGGGCGGCGAACTATATCAGCGAGCCGAACGGCCTGGTGAGCAGGGGCGTTGGAATGCGGTTCTTCAGTCAGCGCATCGCGTCATTCGCGGGTCTTGGCGATTTCGCTGCGCACGAGCTGGCGCAGCGGCTCGGAACCGAACTCGGTCAGCGGCTGGCCGTTGACGAAGAAGGTCGGCGTACTTTTGACGCCTACGGTGTTGGCATCCTGCATGTCGGTCATGAGCACAGCATCGACCTCCGGCGAGTACATGTCGGTACGAGCCTTATCGATATTCAGACCGGCCGCCGCCGCCGCTTCCCACGCCTTGGCCACTTGTGGGTCATCGTGCCAGCCCGGTTGTGCGGCAAGCACCGCCTCCAATACTTGCGGAAAAACGTCCTGCTTGCGCGCCGCTTCCAGCATCCGGGCAACCTCCTCCGAGCCTTGATGAAACAGCACATAGCGCAGCACCAGGCGCACGTCGCCGGAGCTCTCCTCGATGATATCTTTGACGATTGGATAGAAGGCACGGCACCCTTCGCAGGAAGGATCGAAGAACTCGACAAGGGTCACCGGGGCGTTGGCCGGACCAAACGTTGGAGCGTGGAAGCGCACCAGCGTGCTGCGGTCTTGCACTGCAGGTGCGGCTTGCTCCTGCGGCGGCGGAGTGGTGCGCAGCTGGAAGAAGGCAGCAGCGGAAAACGCAGCCAGCATAAGGGCGCTGATGAGCAGTACCAGGGTGCGGCGGTTCATTGGGGGGATCTCCTACGAATGACGAGAAGTAGGATGGTGATCAGGGCGAACGCGATCAGCCCCAACAGGGGCAGTGGAATGCCACCGAGGATGGTCATGTCGACACCCGAACAGGACGGCCCTGTCGCGCTGCAGGGTTGAATGCGTTGCGGAATCAGGCCGGCATAAAGCAAGGTGTGCCCCAGGGCGAACAGTGCGCCAATGCCGGCCAGCGGTACCGCGTAGCGCCAGATGGTGAAATCGGATCGATAGCACGCCACAGCCAGGATCACTGCCAGGGGGAACATGAAGGCGCGCTGGAACCAGCAGAGCACGCAAGGCGTCTGGCCCATCACCTCACCGATGAACAGTACAGCCAGAGTCGAGAACAGTGCCAGCAGCCAAGCCAGAAGCAGCAGTCCCCAAGGGCCGGACAAGGCTTTGGTTGTCATGAGCGCATCCTCACCACCCCGGCGGCACGACGGCGAAGCTCACCGGCAGCCGTTGACCGTCGGCAAACTGCAGGATCACTTCGACCTGATCTCCCGGGGCCAGTGGCCCCTGTCGCTGCATCAGCATCAGGTGATAGCCGCCAGGCGCGAAACTCAGGGTGCTGCCGGCGGGTAATTCCAGCTGCGCGACGTGCCGCATGCGGGCCACTCCGTTCTCGATTGCGCTGCGGTGAATCATCACCTGGGCGAAGCCTGGACTCTGGGCGCCGTCCAGCACCACTGGCAGGTCGCCAGTATTGGTCAGGTTGAAATACCCTGCAGCCGGCACACTGCCCGGCAACACGCGCAGTTTCGCGTCGCGGACCTCCAGATCGGCCATGGCTGAGGTCGAGACGGCTAGCAGCAGGGCCACGCCCAGTCTTTTAAGTCGCCGCATCGGATACTCCTTCTATTGTTTAGGACTCTGTTGGTCTTGTTCCTGACCACAGCAGCCTCCTTCGGCAGTGGCGATGGTTTCCGAATGACTCGGCTCGGCAATATCACGCAGCGGCTCCTTGCCCTCGTCCGCGGTGGGCTTCGCGGCGCAGCACGCATCCGGCTCGTCCCGGGACTCGCCCGCGCAGCTGCTCCCGGCAGGCTGCGGCTGTGCCGCGCTCGTCCGCCATTCCTGCAAGGCTTCACGGAGGACTTGCTTGGCGGAGTGCAGGAACAGGGCTGCAATGGCCAGACCCACCAGAATGTCCGGCCACAGGCTGCCGGTGAGTGCAACCGCGCCGGCGGCGGCGATCACGCTGCTGTTGGCCACGAGGTCGTTGCGCGAACAGATCCAGGTCGAGCGCATGTTCAGATCGTCGGCGCGGTGGCGATAGAGCAGCAAGAAGCAATAACCGTTGGCGAGCAGGGCGAGCGCGCCCACGGCGCCCATCCAACCAGCCGCGGGCACTTCTTGCAACATCAGTTTGAGCAGTGCGTCGCCGACCACCAGCAGGCCAAACAACAGCATGAACCCGCCTTTGAACAGCGCTGCGCCCGCGCGGGCACGGGCGCTACGGTGTAGGACGAACAGCGTGAGAGCGTAGACGGAGGCGTCGCCGAACATGTCCAGCGAGTCACCGAGCAGCGCGGTAGAGCTGGCGATCCACCCGGCGGTGAACTCCACCAGGAACATCACGGCATTGATGGCTAGCGCGATGTAGAGCACACGGCTCTGCTTGGCACGCAGTTGCGCCAGTTCGCCGGCCTTGTTTTCGCAGCAGCTGTCCATAATCCGTTCCTCACTCAAAAGTTTACAACTAGTAGAATGAAGGTTATAGCTACTATAAGGTCAAGAGCTATGGACAGGATGAGCCTCACCGTGGGCCAATTGGCGCGTGCCACCAACACCAAGCCGGTGACAATTCGTTATTACGAGCAAGTTGGCCTGCTACCCTTACCCTTGCGCAACGCCGCCGGCTACCGTCAGTACTCGGCAGAGGATCGTGACCGCCTGCTGTTTGTCCGCCGCAGCCGGGCACTGGGCTTCAGCCTCGATGACATCCGCGAGTTGCTGGGGCTGGCCGACACCCACCAGGCGTCATGCGCCGCGGTGGATGCCAAAGTCGCGGTGCAGTTGGAACAGGTCAGGTTTCGAATCCGCGACCTGCAAGGATTGGAGCAGGAGTTGGAGCGCCTGCTCTCCTGCTGCCACGGCGGCGTGATTGAGGAGTGCCGGATCATCGAATCACTGAGCCGTGATAGTTGAGCGGGGCGCACCGGGTTTAAGCAAAAATTAGGTTCATCGCGCGCAGCGGGGGAAGTAGTGATTGACGGTTCGGAGGTCGGTAGATTGGCAGTCGCCTAACAAACCAATCTCCTTCCTCTGGCCCTTTGCACCGGAGGTGCGGGTTTTATCCACCAACGTCACGCGCTATTTCTGGAGCGTGACAGCCTATAGTTATACAACCAGCACGCCGCGGCTCACCGCAAGTATTCGACATTAGCTTCAAACGCGTCTTGGCTTCACCCGCGAGTGGTATACAGAAAAGCCCGTCGAGCGGAAAGCATGAAAACCGTGCACTTACCAGCCGAGCCGATGTTTTTCCTCGGTGTCCCGATGGCGCTGATCGTCCTCAGAATGCAGATAGCGGCTCGTCGTGGAAAGCGAGTCATGGCCGAGGTTGTCACGCACGTGGCGCAGGTCCATCACGCTCCCGGCCATATTCGAGCCCGCCGTGTGGCGTAGCCAGTGTGCCGAGGCTTGCTCGAGTATCGCGGCGTTACGTGCATGTTCCGGTCCGCGTAGCCGCGCGCGCGCGGCGGTCCGTGAGAAAACCTCCTTCACGATCATATGAACCGCGCTGCGCGTGAGAGACCGCGGGCTTCCAGATATCGGAAAGAGGAGGGGAGTGCTCTCCCCGCCAATGGGAAGCAACGACAGACCCAGCTCCCTTCGGTAGCGGACGAGCTCAGTTACGAGCTCACTCGTCGCGGGCACGATGCGCGTCTTCTCGCCCTTGCCGGTGATCTCGAGCCACCAGCGTTCCTCGCCGTCGGCGTCGCGGCGACAGAAGAATCCACCCATGGTGTTCTGCGCGACTTCTGAAATGCGAAGCCCACAAATATAGAGCAGCGAAAACAACCAGCGAACTCGAGCCGCATGAGCGCGTTCGCGTTCCGACTCGCATGGCATTGCCCCGATCGTCGCTTTGACCTCGTTCCAGAGCGCGTCTTCAAGAAACCGGGTAATGCGGGGCGCCGCACGCCGTTGGCGCTGCCGTGAGAGCGAGAGGGGATTTCCTGCGAGATAGCCAGCGCTTACGAGCCACGAGAACAGCGTGTTCAGGATTACGACCGCTTGGCGCTGACTGGTTGGTGCGAGCGGGCCAGCAAATGGCCGCCAGTCCGGATGCTGGCGCCCGAGCTTGCGTCCGGCGGGCATGATCCATTGTGCCGCCGGTTGCGGGTCGGCGAGAAAACGCTGGTAGATCAGCAGATCCTCGTGGGTCAGCGACGACAGTGGCTTGTCACACGCACACACCGACCACATCAACAGCCGTTCGACCTCCTTGCGATAGCTCGCAAAGGTGGTCGGCGTGTCGGCGAAGCGCGCGAGCCACGCCTTGATCGCCTCTACATCGTTCTCTGCGGCGATCTGCGGGCGGCCGCCTATTGCACGGTTGGCGCCGGTGGAGCCGTTGAGCAGGTCGGACAAATGCAGCCGCTCGAGCGGCGCGATCATGGCGAGCGCGGATCCGGCGGGATTAGGTGCAGGCCTTGCTTTCGTCATGGTTGATTCCGCAGATTAATATTTTGTAGTTATTTGACAGTATAATCATAATGTCAAAAACTATAGCAGGGGAGTTGCTTATATAACGTTATACGTAGCATTATTCATTAACTTTCCCTGGCGACGTACCTCGCCGCATTCGCCTGGAGCTTCGTCCATGAGCCTTGACACCCAGATTCACGACGAAATCGACGCCCTGCGGGAACGTGCCCCGGACACCCAGGCGCTTTACCGGGAAGTTTGTGCGTTGCTGTTCTTCCGATATGGCATTACGCCGACTGCGAACAAGCTGTACCAGTACGTGCGCAAAGGCAGTATGAGCGCGCCGGCTGTGGCCTTGCGTGGCTTCTGGGAGGATCTGCGCGAAAGAAGCCGGGTACGCATCGAGCACCCCGATCTGCCGGACTCCCTGAAGACCCTGGCAGGCGATCTCGTCGGGCAGCTGTGGGCGGACGCTCAAACGCAGGCGCAGACGTCACTGGAGGTGTTTCGCCTGGAAGCGGCAGACGCCGTACGGCAAGCTGACGTAGCCCGCGCGACAGCCGAACAAACCCATACGAGCGTGCTCGATGAGAGCCTGCGCCTGCAAGCCGGCCTTGACCATGCGATAGAGGAAGTTCGAGCGCTCGAAAAAAACCTTGCTGCTGAACGCGCAGGCGCGGAAGCCCTGCGGGCGCAAGTGAAGGATGCGGGAAGGCGCCACGCAGAGCTCGAATCCGCATTGTTGGACGCCCGAAGGGACTTTGCGGCGGAGATCGAGAAATCGCGCGCTGCGCTCGAACGCGCCGAGGCGAGACTTGAAGCCGCGGAAAGACGCGCGCTTCTTGAGATCGATCGAGAGCGGACAGCCGGTGTAAAGCTGCAGAAGAAAGTGGCCGAGCTACAAAAATCGCAACTGGACGCGCTGGAGCGCTATCGCGCCGAGGCATCAGCACTGCAAGGCGAGCTGGCCGGTGCTCGCGAAAAACTGGGCACGGCTGAGGGCGAGCTGACGAGCATGCGCGCATACGGCACGCGATTGGCGAAGGAGCTCGAAGCGCAGCGTAGCGAGTCGGCCGCACGAGAAACCGAAAATGCGCTGCAGGGCCGTGAGCTCGAGCAGCGTGATACCCGGATCCGTGCGCTTGAGCGTGATTTGCACCAAGCGCACGCGTTAGCTGCGCTGAATTCCTCATACGAAAACAATCGAAAGCCAAAGATTTCCACATCGGCGATCAAAGAGCGGGGGCGAACGCCGAAGACGCGCTAAGAGCTCGGAGTGGCATCGGGCCGCGAACCAAGCCGAAACGTATCGTCCACGGAGGCCGATGCGGTTTCCACTCGACGTTTTGGGGGTATCACTTTTACTTCCTGAAACTCAGCGCACTTCGCGATATATGACGAATCCAGCTTTTTTCCACTTTTACTTCACAAAACGTACCACTTTTAGTTCCTCGATCGGTTTTCTCCCTGACAAGAAGTTCAGAGTGGTTTCGTAGTTTACATAATACAAATTATCGCGGTTTTAAACCAGGAAATGAACAGCCGACAGAACTGAACGCCGACGCCCTGAACTGGCGCACAGGCTCCACAACAGGCAACATTGCAAGCGTAGCGTTGCAATTATGGCAACCCGTCGGCCGCCGCAGGCCGGCACGGTCAGGAGGATGTGCCGCATGAACGCGCCCACGAAATTTTGCATCGGTCCCGACTTGCTCGAACAGTTCGATCACAACCGTCGCCGCATGCACGCGCTCTACGCAACACTGTCCGACAAAGCCTACTTCGGACGTCCGATTCCCTTGCGCAATCCACTGGTCTTCTACGAAGGTCATGTGCCTGCCTTCAGCCATGCGCATCTGGTGCGCAACGCGCTCGGCGGCCCGGCCATCGACGAAGCGCTCGAACGCCTTTTCGCGCGCGGGATCGACCCACACGAGGCGACAAGCGACGCGAAGGCTCGGGGCAACGAGGCCGACGAATGGCCGGATCGGGCAACGGTCGTCGCCTTCCGCGACGAGGCCGACCGTCGCGTGCGCGCAGCAATCGAGACGGTGCTGGGCGACCCAGATGGACCGATCGACGTCGTGCATCGCATCCTCGAGCACGAAACCATGCACCACGAGACGCTGATGTATCTGTGGCATGCCCTGCCACACCGCGACAAGCGTGCTCCGCAGGGCTACACGCCGAACATCGGCGATACACCGCCCGAACAGGCGATGGTCGAAGTGCCGGCCGGACGCGTTCGGCTGGGAGCGGCGCGCGGTGATCTGCCGTTCGTGTGGGACAACGAATTGCCGGCCCACGCCGAGGAAGTGCCCGCTTTCCGCATCCAGCGTCACAACGTCACCAATGCCGAATACCTGGAGTTCGTCGAAGCCGGCGGTTATCGGGACGAACGCTGGTGGAACTCCGAGGACTGGGCGTGGCTGCGTGAACACAACATCGACCACCCGCATTTCTGGCAACGCGACGGTCAGTTGTGGTCGTGGCGCGGCATGTTCGCCCAGGTGCCGTTGCCGCCTGCCTGGCCGGCATGGGTCACCCACGCCGAGGCCAGTGCCTATGCGCGTTGGCGCGGCATGACCTTGCCCACCGAGGCGCAATACCAGCAGGCGGCGCTGGGCGATCCCGACAGCCCGCAACGTCTTTTTCCCTGGGGGGATGAGGCACCGCAGGCACGTCATGGCGCCTTCGGTTTCGACAGCTACGATCCGGAACCGGCCGGCAGCCACCCGGATGGCGCGAGCGCCTGGGGTGTCGAGGATCTGGTCGGAAACGGCTGGGAATGGACCTCGACGCCGTTCGCGCCCTTCCCCGGCTTCGCCCCGATGCCCGAATACCCTGAATACTCGGCAGATTTCTTCGACGGCCAGCATTACGTCATGAAGGGCGCTTCGCCGGCAACCGTGGTCGAGCTGATCCGCCCGTCCTTTCGCAACTGGTTCCGCCCGCGCTATCCGTACGTATTCGCCAGTTTCCGCTGCGTCGCCGGAGCCGGCCGATGAATGCACGAACGCCGCCCGATTCCGAGGTCGCCGCCTTCGCGCGCGACATCCGCGCGAGTCTGGCCGGGTCGCCACGGCGTCTGTCCTCGCGCTACCTTTACGACACGCTCGGCTCCGCCCTCTTCGAGGCCATCTGCGCCCTGCCCTGGTATCGGCTCACGCGCGCCGAGAACACCCTGCTCGAACGACATGGCGCAGACATCCTCGCGGCCTGTACCCCGTTGCGCTCGGTCGTAGAACTGGGGCCGGGAAATGGCGCAAAGCTTGCCTGCCTGCTCGGCGCGCGAGGCGCGCAGGCGACCCCACTCGACGTGCATCTGATCGACGTTTCGGCTTCTGCGCTGGATGCAGCCAATGCTCGACTGGCCGCCCTGCCCGGCCTTGCCGTATTCCGGCACGAAGCAAGCTATGAGGCTGGCCTGGCAGCGCTGGAGTCGGACTCCGGGCCGAAGCTGGTGCTGATGCTCGGCTCGAACATCGGCAATTTCGACCGTTCCGGTGCGCTGGCAATGCTGCGCACCATGCGTGCCGCGATGCGGCCGGGCGATCGCGTGCTGCTCGGTGCCGACCTGGTCAAGCCCGAACGCGAGATGCTGCTCGCCTACGACGATCCGCTGGGTGTCACGGCGGCTTTCGATCGCAATCTGCTGCTGCGCATCAATCGCGAACTCGGTGGAGATTTCGACCTGTCCGCCTTCGACTACCGCGTTAACTGGAATGCCGATGCCGCCCGCGTCGAAGCCTGGCTGGTCAGCCGCAAGGCACAGACCGTGCACATACCCGCGGCTGAGCTTGAGCTGGCGCTGGCCGAGGGCGAGGCAATCTGGATCGAGAGCGCACACAAATACACGCGCGAAGGCGTGTTCGCGCTGCTCGGCGAGGCGGGCTTTGTCGAACAGGACTGCTGGGAGAACTTCGAAGACGGCTTCGCGCTGGCGCTGGCCGGCTGCTGAGCCGGCCGCGCGCGTCAGGCGCAGATGCGTTCGAGGACCTTGCGCACGCGCGACATTGCATCGTGCAACACATCCTCGATGGATTCGAAGGCGATGCCGCCTGCACTGTCGGCGCGTCCGGCACCGAAGTTCGCGACGACGTTGATCGCCGCATACGGCAGCGCGATTTCGCGCGCGAGTGCGGCTTCGGGCATCCCGGTCATGCCCACGAGGTCGGCGCCGTCGCGCTCCAGGCGATCGATCTCGGCAGCGGTTTCCAGGCGCGGACCCTGGGTTGCAGCATAGACCGCGCCGTCGAACATGGCCTCGCCCGCCTGCTGGGCGCACGCGAGGATGCGCTGACGCAGTGACTCGTCGTAGGGATGCGTGAAGTCGATGTGATGCACCGCTTCGTCCGTGCGTTCGAAGAAGGTGTGCGACCGGCCCCAGGTGTAGTCGAGGATCTGATGCGGCACGACCAGAGAACCCGGAACCAGGTCGGCGCGGATGCCACCCACCGACGCGACCGACAGCACGGCGCTGGCGCCAGCCTCGCGCAGCGCCCACAGGTTGGCGCGGTAATTGACCATGTGCGGCGGGATGGTGTGGCCGAAGCCGTGGCGCGCGAGAAAGATCACCGGCTCCTCGCACAGGCGTCCGAACACGATCGGCCCGGACGGTTCGCCGTAGGGTGTGCGAAAGACTTCGCGGCGCACGATGTCCAGCGTCGAAAGGCGCGAAAGACCGCTGCCACCGATGATTGCGAGCATTGCGGAACTCCTCGGAAACGGCGGCGATTCTAGCATGGGCACGATGTGTGCCCTCGTCGTGCGCGACCACGCCGAAAAAGACCCGGAATCGTCACAATTACATGCTAGAATCGTTGGTTTTTCAAATATTTGCAGGTTCTCATGTCCCGCGCCATTCGCAACATCGCCATCATTGCCCACGTCGATCACGGCAAGACCACCCTGGTCGACCAACTCCTGCGCCAGTCCGGTACCTTCCGCGACAACCAGCAGATTGCCGAACGCGTCATGGATTCGGGCGACATCGAGAAGGAGCGCGGCATCACGATCCTGTCGAAGAACTGCGCGATCCAGTACGGCGAGACCCACATCAACATCGTCGACACCCCGGGTCACGCCGACTTCGGCGGCGAGGTCGAGCGCGTGCTGTCGATGGTCGACAGCGTGCTGCTGCTCGTCGATGCGCAGGAAGGTCCGATGCCACAGACGCGCTTCGTCACGCGCAAGGCGCTGGCGCTGGGTCTGCGCCCGATCGTCGTGGTCAACAAGATCGACCGTCCCGGCGCGCGTGCAAACTGGGTCGTCGACCAGACCTTCGACCTGTTCGACAAGCTCGGCGCGACCGAGGAACAGCTCGACTTCCCGGTGATCTACGCCTCCGGCCTGAACGGTTTCGCGATCGAGCACCAGGACGATGAACGCACCGACATGCGGCCGCTGTTCGAGGCCATTCTCAAGCACGTACCGCCGCCCGAGGTCGACGCCGACGGCCCGCTGCAGCTGCAGATCTGCTCACTCGACTACTCGACCTACATGGGTCAGCTGGGCATCGGCCGCATCAAGCGCGGCAGCATCCGCCCGAACCAGGAAATCGTCGTCATGTACGGTGACGAGAATCGTGGCAAGGGCAAGGTCAGCCAGATCCTCACGTTCAAGGGGCTGGAGCGCTCTGCGTCCGAGTTGGCGGAAGCCGGCGACATCGTACTGGTGGCCGGCATCAACCAGGTCAACATCGGCGTGACCATTTGCGACCCGGATCACCTGGACGCGATGACGCCGATTGCGGTCGACGAGCCGACGCTGACGATGAACTTCATGGTCAACACCTCGCCGTTGGCCGGACGCGAGGGCAAGTTCGTCACCAGCCGCCAGATTCGTGAGCGGCTCGAGAAGGAACTGCTCAAGAACGTCGCTCTGCGCGTGAACTACACCCAGGACTCGGACGTGTTCGAAGTCTCCGGCCGGGGTGAACTGCACCTGACCATCCTGCTCGAGAACATGCGCCGTGAGGGTTTCGAGCTGGCCGTGGGCCGCCCGCGCGTGGTCTTCAAGGATATCGACGGCCAGCGCTGCGAGCCCTACGAGATGCTCACCATCGACGTCGAGGACAACCACCAGGGTGGGGTCATGGAGGAACTCGGCCGGCGTCGCGGCGACATGCAGGACATGCAGCCCGACGGCAAGGGTCGCGTGCGTCTGGAATACCGCATTCCTGCGCGTGGTCTGATCGGCTTCCAGGGCGAATTCATGACGATGACGCGCGGCACGGGCCTGATGAGCCACGTCTTCGACGACTACGGTCCGATGGCCGGCACCATGAGCGAGCGCCGCAATGGCGTGCTGATCTCGCAGAATGACGGCGAAGCCGTGGCCTTCGCGCTGTGGAACCTGCAGGATCGCGGCCGCATGTTCGTCAGCCCCGGCGAGGCGCTGTACGAGGGCATGATCATCGGCATCCACACGCGCGACAACGACCTGGTGGTCAACCCGATCAAGGGCAAGCAGCTCACCAACGTGCGTGCTTCAGGCACCGACGAGGCCGTGCGCCTGGTACCGCCGATCCAGCTCACGCTCGAATCGGCGATCGAGTTCATCGCCGACGACGAAGTCGTGGAGATCACGCCCAAGAGCATCCGCCTGCGCAAGCGTCACCTCAAGGAGCACGAGCGCAAGCGTGCGTCGCGCGAAGCGGCCTGATGAAGCAAGGACGGCGCCCGCGGGCGCCGTCTCTTTTTGTGCCGTGCGCAAGATAGCTTCAGCGGCGCTGCGCGAGATACTCCGCGAAAGCCTCACCGACTTCCGGATGGCGCAGCGCCAGTTCCACACTGGCCTTCAGATAGCCGATCTTTGAGCCGCAATCGTAGCGTGTGCCCTCGAATTCGTAGGACAGCACGGATTCCTCTCGAAGCAGCGCGCCGATTGCGTCGGTCAACTGCAATTCTCCGCCCGCTCCGGGCCTGAGCGCGCGGATGTGGTCGAAGATGCGCGGTGTGAGGATGTAGCGCCCGACCACCGCCTGCGTGCTCGGCGCGTCCGCCGGGTCCGGCTTTTCGACGATGCCGGAAACGCGCATCACCGCAGCTTCCTGCCCTTCCGTACTGACGATGCCGTACTGGCGCGTGTGCTCACGCTCGACTTTCATCGTGCCCAGCACGGAGCAGCGATGATAGGCGTAGACATCGACCATCTGCTTCATCACCGGAGCGCCGTCCGGGTTGTCGAGCAGATCGTCGGCAAGCAGCACCGCGAAGGCCTCATTGTTGTCGATCACGTGCGAAGCGCACAGCACGGCGTGCCCCAGTCCCAGTGCCTCGGCCTGGCGGATATAGATGCAATTGACGTTCGAGGGCACGGTGTTGCGCACTACCTCGAGCAAGGCTGTCTTGCCGCGTGCCTCCAGTTCCGTTTCCAGTTCGTAGGCCTTGTCGAAGTGATCCTCGATGGCCCGCTTGGTGCGCCCGGTGATGAACACCAGTTCAGTGATGCCGGCCGCAACCGCCTCTTCGACCGCGTACTGGATCAGCGGCTTGTCGACCACCGGCAGCATTTCCTTGGGACTGGCCTTGGTCGCGGGCAGGAAGCGCGTGCCCATGCCTGCGACGGGAAATACGGCCTTGGTGATCTTGTTCATTCGCTATTCGACTCCCTGTCCCGCGATTGTTCGACGAGCGCCACCAAGGCGTCTTCGTCGAGGATGGCGATGCCCAGTTCCTCGGCCTTCATCCGTTTCGAGCCGGCTTCCGCACCGGCCACCACATAGGACGTCTTCTTCGAAACCGACCCGGCAACTTTGCCGCCGTGCGCCTCGATCAGCGCCTTGGCCTCGTCGCGCGTCATCGTCGGCAGCGTACCGGTGAGCACCAGCGTCTTGCCCACCAGTGCCCCGCTCGCGGCTTCGGCCGGGCCGCTCTCGTCCCAGCGCACGCCGACTGCGCGCAGCGCGGCGATCACCTCGCGGTTGTGCGGCTCGTCGAGGAATTCGACGATGCTCTGCGCGACAATGGGACCCACATCGGGCACGGTCTGCAGCACATCCACGTCGGCCCCGAGGATCGCCTCGAGGCTGCCGAAATGGCGTGCCAGATCGCGTGCCGTGGTCTCGCCCACGTTGCGGATGCCCAGCGCGTAGACGAAGCGTGCCAGCGTTGTGTTGCGGCTGTGCGCGATCGCGGCGACCAGGTTCGCCGCCGATTTCTCGCCCATTCGATCGAGCCCGGCCAGTTGCTGCGCGTCGAGGCGGTACAGGTCGGCCGGGTTGCGCACCACATCCGCGTCGACGAGCTGGTCGACGATCTTCTCGCCCAGGCCATCGATGTCGAGCGCGCGCCGCCCGGCGAAATGCAGCAGCGCCTGCTTGCGCTGGGCCGCGCAGGACAGCCCGCCGGTGCAGCGCGCGACCGCCTCGCCCTCCTCGCGAACGACGTGC
>JACESY010000006.1 GCA_013911595.1 Azoarcus sp. | reverse complement strand
CTGAAGGGCTTGGTCAGGTAGTCGTCGGCGCCCAGTTCCAGGCCCAGCACGCGATCGAGTTCGCCGGCGCGCGCGGTGAGCATCAGGATCGGCACCTGGCGACCCTGCGCGCGCAGCTCGCGACATACGTCGAGCCCGCCCATTCCGGGCAGGCGCAGATCGAGGACGATCGCGTCCCAGTCCTCCTCGAGGGCGCGATCCAGACCGCTGCGTCCGTCTGCGGCCAGCGCGATGCGCGCGGGCAACTCGCTCAGGTGCAATTCGAGCAGTGAGGCCAGATCGTGCTCGTCCTCGATGACGAGGATGTCGGGTTCGTTGCAGGCAGTGTTCATAGCGCTTCTTCCGTTGCGAGCGTGGCCGTCGCGGGGCATGAACGGATGATCGCCCATACCGCGGGTCGAATCCTCACGGTTTCATCACGGATGGCTCATGTTTCGACGCGTCTTGTGTGGCGGGATTCCGAGCATAGGACAACGATGATCGAATCGTGATGCTTTCGTGAGGATTCGCCGTGACGGCGCCGCGCAGAGTGGACCGCAGGCAGATCGGCCCACGGGCCGCTGCCGCAACCGATCCAACCACAGTGAGGACCATGACATGAGCACAAACTTCTCCGGAGCGCGGATGGCCGCGCTCGCCGCGGCCTTCGCCGTCACGTCGCTGGCCGGCGCCGCCGAGCCGCCCGCAGGCTCGATGGGCAAGGCGATCGCCGCGTCCGACAAGGTGCATTGCTATGGCGTGCACGAATGCAAGGGCATGTCGGACTGCAAGACCACGGACAACGCATGCAAGGGCAAGAACGCATGCAAGGGCCACGGATTCAAGGCCATGCAAGCCGACGAGTGCCTGCAGAAAGGCGGCGTGATCGGCGACATCGGTTGATCCGCAAGACGCGGTCGCGGCGCAGCGCCGCGACCGTGCGTCGGGAGCATGCATCCATGACAGGCAATCCACCCACTCACTGCATTGACGGCCCGCGCGCGCCTTGTGCCGGTTTCGGCCTCGGGCTGCGGCCGGTCCATTACGCCGATTTCCTCGCATCGCGCCAGCGTGTCGACTGGCTGGAGATCATCTCGGAGAACTACATGGTGCAGGGCGGCAAGCCGCTGGCCATGCTCGACGCGATCCGCGCCGACTATCCGATGGCGATGCACGGGGTGTCGCTGTCGATTGGCTCATGTACGCCGCTCGATCGCGACTACCTGGCGCAGCTGACGTGTCTGGCGCGGCGCATCGAACCGCTGTGGGTGTCCGACCATCTGTGCTGGACCGGCGTCCATGGCCGCAACCTGCACGATCTGTTCCCCTTGCCGTGGACCGAGGAGGCGCTCGCGCATGTCGTCGCGCGCATCTCCGAGGTGCAGGATGTGCTGGGGCGGCGCTTGGTCATTGAGAACGTGTCGAGCTACGTGCGCTTTGCCGCCTCGACGATGAGCGAGCATGAATTCCTGGCCGAAGTCGCCGAGCGGGCCGACTGCCTGCTGTTGCTCGACGTCAACAACGTCTTCGTCAGTGCCCACAACCATGGCTTCAGTGCGCAGGAATTTCTCGCCGCGATGCCGCCGGGGCGCGTGCAGCAGATCCACCTTGCCGGGCACAGCGTTAGCGACGGCTTGCTGGTCGATACGCATGACGCGCCGGTGCGCGACGAGGTGTTCGCACTCTACGCCGAAGCGTGCCGGCGCTTCGGCGCGGTGAGTACGATGATCGAGCGTGACGACTCCATTCCGCCCCTGGAGGAGCTGCTCGCCGAGCTCGATCACGCGCGCAGCGTGGCCAGACGCGCGCTGCGTGAGGAGGTCTGCGCATGAGTACGCTGGCCGAACTGCAGCAGCGTGTGCAGCATGCGGTGCTCGCCGGGGAAGGGGCATGCGCCATCCTCGACGAGGTGCTCGCGACGGGTGCCGGGCGCGGC
The DNA here is from genome assembly GCA_013911595.1 of Azoarcus sp. Taxonomy (GTDB): domain Bacteria; phylum Pseudomonadota; class Gammaproteobacteria; order Burkholderiales; family Rhodocyclaceae; genus Pseudazoarcus. The sequence goes on along the minus strand of JACESY010000006.1, from coordinate 40,694 downwards.
TTCGAGGTCTATCGTGCCGCCTACCGCGCACGTCTGCGCGAGGCGTTGGGCAGCGTGTTCGAGCACACCTGGGCCTATCTGGGCGATACGCGTTTTGCGGCGCTGTGCGCACGCTACATCGAGGCCACACCGTCGTCGTCGGCGAACCTGCGCGACTACGGCCGCAGCCTGCCGGAGATGGCGCGCGCCTGGTTGCCGGATGATGCCGAGGCGGCCGAGCTGGCGACCATGGACTGGAACCTGCACGTCGCTTTCGACGCGCCCGATGCGCCGCTACTCGCGCCCCAGTCTCTGGCCGCCCTCACCGAGACCGACTGGGCGCGGGCGCGGCTGCGCTTTCAGCCGTCGGTGTCGCTGGCGCGGTTCGAGTGGAATACACGAGAGATCTGGCACGCGATCGACAAGGATGAACTGCCGCCTCCGCCCGTGCTCATGGCAGAGCCGGTCGCGCACCTGTTCTGGCGCAAGGGCGAGCGCCCACACTTTCGTAGCCTCGAGGCGGGAGAGTACGCGATGCTGTGCGGCCTTGTCGCGGGGCTGCCCTTCGCACGTTGCTGTGACGAGCTGGTGCTCCGCGATCCGGCCGCCGCCGATCGTCCGGGTGCGTGGCTGGCCTGCTGGCTGCAGGACGGCATCCTGACCGCCGTGGAGTGTTGAGCATGGCATCCGGCACGCGACGCCGGTTGCCATGCATGGCAGGGACGAACGGCCCGTATGCGATCCGTCGCGTCGCGATGGGCGAGGGGGTGTCGCAGCGTCCGCGATCAGGCCGTTTAGCCGCTCAGCGACGCGAGTAGTTCGCGTCGGCCCGAGTCGACGTCGGTGAGCATCTGCTGCAGGGCTTCGGGCTCGGTGGGGCTACCGGCGAGCGCGTCGGTCAGGCTGGGGGTGCCGCGCCCGAGCAGGCTGTCGAAGGGGTTGGGCGATTCGGACACGACGCGGGCGATCTGCAACGTGTGGGTGAGCGAAGTAGGGGGCCAGGCTTCGATGACCGGGGTTTCCTGGCGGAATGCGTCGAGGATGGCCTCGGGCATGCCGAAGACCTCGAGGATTGCGCGTCCGACCGGTGCGTGCCAGGTGCTGATGAATTCGGCGAAGCGGTCCATGTCCTGCTCGAGCGCGGGGTATTCGCCCGCGCGCGCAAGCAGGAAGAACTGCCCGATGTCGACCATCATGCCGGCGAACATCGCGGTGTCCGGATTGGCGGCGCGCGTCTCGCGTGCGATGACGTTGGACCAACAGGCGACATCGACCGAGTGCATCCACAGACCGGTGGCGATCAGCTTCATGGTGTGCGACCGGAAATCCTGCGCGACCTGCTCGGCGGCAACCGCGAAGGCCAGGCAGCGTAGCGAATCGAGCCCGATGCGGCGCACCGCGTCGTTGACCCCGGTGACCGGGTTGCCGTAGGGATTCATGACGACCGAGTTGGCCATGCGCACCGCCTTGGCTGAGAGCACGGGCTCGGCGCGCACGACGACGGCAATGTCGTCGAGCGACGAGTCCGGATCGTCGGCGATGCTCTTGATGCGCACCGATAGGTCGAGCACGGTGGGGAAGTTCAGTCGGCCTTCGAGCATCTCGCGCTCGATGCGCTCACCGAAGGCGCGAAGCTGCGAATCGAAGTCGTGCATGTCGAACTCCCGTTGCGGCGCGTCTGCCGCGGCTGATTGTGATGTGCTCAGAGCTCGCAGCGCGCGCCGATGGCCTCGATGCCGGCGCGTGCGACCTGCGCGTCCTCGAATGGTTTGACGCCCGATACGCCGACCGCGCCGACCAGTTCCCCGTCGACGACGATCATCTCGCCGCCCTCAATGCACTGTACCGGCAGATGCAGGCCGGCGGTGCGTCCGCCATTGACCATGTCCTCAAGCAGCTTGCTGGAGCGGCGCGCATGCACGCAGGCGCGTGCCTTCTCCGGCGCGACGGTGACGCTCATCAGCGGCGCGTCGTCCAGGCGTTGCAGCCACATCAGGTGTCCGCCGTGGTCGGCGACCGCGATGACGACGTTCCAGCCATTGCGAACGGCCTCGGCCTCTGCTGCTGCGGCGATCGTGCGGGCGTCATCGAGGGTGAGGATCTTGCGCGTCTTCATCGGGCGGGCTCCGGGCGGTTGCGTGTCAGTCAGGGCAGGAGGATCGCACGAAAATCGTTGACATTGGTCAGCGTCGGGCCGGTGACGACGGAGTCGCCCAGCTTCTCGAAGAAGCCGTGGCCGTCGTTCTCGGCGAGCGCGTCGCGTGGGCGCATGCCCATCTTCCAGGCGCGCGAGAGCGTGTCCGGCGTGGCGATGGCCCCGGCGATCTCTTCGAGTCCGTCGACACCGTCGGTGTCGCCGGCCAGCGCGTATACGTCCTGCATGCCGTCGAGTTCGATGGCGAGCGAGAGCAGGAACTCGACGTTGCGCCCACCACGACCCTCGCCCTTGACGGTGACCGTGGTCTCGCCGCCGGACAGGATCACGCACGGGCGCTTGAATGGCTGCTCGCGCGTGGCCACCTGGTGGGTGATGCCGGCGAAGACCTTGCCGACGTCCTTGGCTTCGCCCTCGATCGTGTCGCCGAGAATGAACGGCGTGATGCCGCCTTTGCGCGCCACTTCCGCCGCGGCCTCCAGCGCCATCTGCGGTGTGGCGATCAGATGCGTGACGTTGCCGGCCAGTCGCACGTCGCCCGGCTTGACGCTCTCCCCGGCCTCGGAATCGAGGTAGCGCATCGCCGCGGCGGGCACGTCGATACCATAGCGGCGCAGGATGTCGCGCGCGTCCTCGCGTGTGGTCGGGTCCGGTACCGTGGGGCCGGAGGCGATGTCCATTGGGTTGTCACCCGGCACGTCGGAGATCAGCAGGTTCACGACCCGCGCCGGATGACAGGCGGCGGCCAGCCGACCGCCCTTGATCTGCGAGAGGTGGCGACGCACGCAGTTCATCTCGGAGATGTTGGCACCCGAGCGCAGCAGTGCGCGGTTGATGGCCTGCTTGTCCTCGAGCGTGATGCCTTCACCCGGCAACGGCAGCAGCGACGAGCCGCCGCCCGAGATCAGGCAGATCACCAGATCGTCCTCGGAGAGCCCCTGTACCGTCTCGAGAATGCGGCGCGAGGCGTCCAGTCCGGCCTGGTCGGGCACCGGGTGAGCGGCCTCGAGGATCTCGACCTGGTTGCACGGCACGGCATAGCCGTAGCGCGTGACGACCACGCCGGAGAGCTCGCCCGGCCAGTGCTTTTCGAGCGCGCGCGCCATCTCGGCGGAGGCCTTGCCGGCGCCGATGACGATGGTGCGCCCGCGCGGCGGCTCGGGCAGGAAACGCGGGATGCAGTGCTCGGGCTGGGCGGCGAGGATGGCCGCGTCGAACATCTGGCGCAGCAACTGACGGGGATCGGACATGGTCGGAGATTCCTGGGGGCGTTGAACGTACGACACGCGCCGGCTTGTGGCGCGGCGCGTGTCGGGATTGTTGCACGGCGCGAGCCGGCGCGGGGCGCGCCGCCGCGTCGGTGCGCCTGGAACTGCTTACTTGGTGAGCGCCTCGCGCCAGCCCATGCCGGCCGAGGTGTTGCCCGCCGGCTTGTACTCGCAGCCGATCCAGCCGTCATAGCCGGCGGCGTCGAGGGCCTTGAACAGGAAGGCGTAGTTGATCTCGCCCGTGCCCGGTTCGTTGCGGCCGGGGTTGTCGGCCAGTTGCACGTGCGCGATGCGTGCCTGGTGCGCCTTGAAGGTGTTGGTCAGCTCACCCTCCATGCGCTGGGCATGGTAGATGTCGTACTGGATGAACAGGTTGTCCGAACCCACTTCGTCGAGAATCGCGGCGGCTTGGGCCGTGTAGCACAGGAAGAAGCCCGGGATGTCGAAGGTGTTGATGGGCTCGATCAGCAGGCGGATGCCGGCGGCCTTGAGCTTGTCAGCGGCGAACTTGAGGTTGGACACGAAGGTCGCGTGCGCCTGTTCCTGGCTGACGCCCTCGGGCACCTTGCCGGCCAGGCAGTTGACCTGCTTGCAGCCCAGCGCGGTGGCGTATTCGATGGCCTGGTCCACGCCCTTCTTGAACTCTTCGACGCGATCCGGATGGCACGCGATGCCGCGCTCGCCCGCGCCCCAGTCACCGGCCGGCAGGTTGTGCAGCACCTGGGTCAGACCGTGCTCCTTGAGCTTGGCAGCCAGGTCGGCAGCCGCGTACGGATAGGGGAAGAGATACTCGACACCCTTGAAGCCGTCGTCGGCGGCGGCCTTGAAGCGATCCATGAAATCGACTTCGTTGTAGAGCATCGTGAGGTTGGCGGCGAATTTCGGCATTGCGGTTCTCCGTGTTCTTGAGCGTTTCGGGAAAGTGAAAAGGATGGATCACCGTTGTTACGCGGAGTCCATCCTTCTCTCGCCCTTGGCGGGCGAAGCGCCCCGCGAGCGGGGCGCGGGTGCGATTACGCGTTGGCGGTGGGTGCGTCCTCGGCCTTCTCGGCGACCGGCTCGAACTCGTTGACGCCGTCGATCTCGGTACCCATCGGGATGTTGGTCACGCGCTCGAGGATGACCTCGATGACGACCGGCACCTGGAACTCCTTCATCCACTTGCGCGCCTGCTCGACCGCCGGGGCGAATTCCTTGGGCTCGCGCACGCGGATCGCCTTGACGCCCAGACCCTCGACCACGGCGATGTGATCGACGCCATAGCCGGCCAGTTCCGGTGCGTTGATGTTGTCGAAGGACAACTGCACGCAGAAGTCCATCTCGAAACCACGCTGCGCCTGACGGATCAGGCCGAGGTAGGAGTTGTTCACCAGCACATGGATGTAGGGCAGCTTGAACTGCGCGCCCACGGCCAGCTCCTCGATCAGGAACTGGAAGTCGTAGTCGCCCGAGATGCCGACGACTTCACGCTTGGGGTCGGCAGCGACCACGCCCAGCGCGGCCGGGATGGTCCAGCCCAGCGGGCCGGCCTGGCCGCAGTTGATCCAGTGGCGCGGCTTGTAGACGTGCAGGTGCTGGGCAGCGGCGATCTGCGACAGGCCGATGGTCGTGACGTAGCAGGTGTCCTTGCCGAAGACCTGGTTCATCTCCTGATAGACGCGCTGCGGCTTCATCGGCACGTCGTCGAAGTTGGTCTTGCGCTGCATGCCGACGTCGCGCTTGCGCTCCAGGCACTCCGAGGCCCAGGCCGTACGGTCCTTGAGCTTGCCGGCGGCCTTCATTTCCTTGGCGACGGCGATGAACTGCTCCAGCGCGGCCTTGGCGCACGATGCGATACCGAAGTCCGGGCCGAAGACGCGGCCGATCTGGGTCGGCTCGACGTCAACGTGGATGAACTTGCGGTCCTTGGTGAAGACCGGGATGGAACCCGTGTGGCGGTTGGCCCAGCGGTTGCCGATACCGAACACGAAGTCGGAGGCAAGCATCGTGGCGTTGCCGTAGCGGTGCGAGGTCTGCAGACCGACCATGCCGGCCATCAGCTTGTGGTCGTCCGGGATGGTGCCCCAGCCCATCAGCGTCGGGATGACCGGGACGCCGGTCAGCTCGGCGAACTCGACCAGCAGCTCGGAAGCGTCGGCGTTGATCACGCCGCCGCCGGAGACGATCAGCGGACGCTCGGCTTCGTTGAGCATCGCCAGCGCCTTTTCGGCCTGGGCGCGGGTGGCTGCGGGCTTGTACACCGGCAGCGGCTCGTAGGTGTCGATGTCGAATTCGATCTCGGCCATCTGCACGTCGATCGGCAGATCGATCAGCACCGGACCGGGACGGCCCGAACGCATGACGTGGAAAGCCTGCTGGAACACGCGCGGCACCAGCGCGGCTTCACGCACGGTGACGGACCATTTGCTGACCGGCTTGGCGATCGACTCGATATCGACGGCCTGGAAGTCTTCCTTGTGCAGGCGGGCAAGCGGCGCCTGACCCGTGATGCACAGGATCGGCAGCGAGTCGGCCGCGGCGGAGTACAGACCGGTGATCATGTCGGTGCCGGCAGGCCCCGAGGTGCCGATACACACACCGATATTGCCCGGGTTGGCGCGGGTGTAGCCTTCGGCCATGTGCGCAGCGGCTTCGACGTGACGGCCGAGGATGTGGCGGATGCTGCCATCCTTGCGCATGGCGGAATAAAACGGGTTGATTGCGGCGCCGGGGATACCGAACGCGGTGTCGATGCCTTCCTTGCGCAGTACTGCTACAGCGGCATCTACGGCTCTCATGCGGGCCATGTGCGACTCCTTATCTGGAAATTTGTGGGAAGGGTTGGAATTCTTGGCGAATCCGGCAAGGATAAGAGCTTGGGAACGTGATCGCAACTGCCGCATAATTCAAGACTGTCGATATCAGGAGTATCGGGTGGATCGCTATACCGAGATCCGCAGTTTCGTTCTGGTGGCCGAAAAAGGCACCTTCGCCGCCGCCTCTGTGGTCGAGGGCGTTACCCCCGTGGTGATGGGCCGACGCCTCGATGCGCTCGAGGGACGTCTGGGTGTGAAGCTGATGCATCGCTCCACGCGTGGGCTGTCGCTGACCGACCTGGGTGAGCAGTTCCTGGAGCGCGCGCGTGGCTTGCTGCGCGAGTTCGACGAGGCCGAGGCGAGCATCACGGCTGATCGCAAGACGGTGCGCGGCCACCTCGTGGTGTCGGCGCCGGCGGCCTTCGGAAGACGCCACGTGGCGCCGCACGCACCGGCCTTTCGCGCGCGCTTCCCCGATCTGAAGCTGTCCTTCAACCTCACCGACAGCGTTGCCGACCTGGTGCGCGAGGGCTATGACATGGCGATTCGCATCGGTGAGGTGACCGATCCGAACTACGTGGCGATCCGGCTCTTTCCGAACCGCCGCGTGATCTGCGCCACACCGGAATACTTCGCGCGTCACGGCAAGCCGCAACGCGTCGAGGATCTGGCGCACCACAACTGCCTGGCGTTCAACCTGCAGGGTGGCCAGCAGCGCGGCTGGACCTTCCTGCGCGAGGGCAAGCTGGTGGCGGTGAAGGTCTCCGGTGACCTGGACTGCAACGATGGAGAGCTGCTGTTCGACTGGGTCAAGCAGGGTCTGGGCGTGGGCTGGCGTTCGATGTGGGAAATCCAGGCCGAACTCAAACGCGGCGAACTGACGACCGTGCTCGACGAATACGCGATGCCCAACTACGACATCCAGGCCGTGTACCCGCAGCAGCGCTACCTGCCGGCCAAGGTGCGCTTCTTCATCGAGCACCTGCGACACATCTACAATGCGCCCGGCTATTGGGAGGGGGAGGCCACCCTGCCGTGACTCGCGTCTCGCGTCTGATCCGTCCGCGCCATCCGCTGTTCTGGCTGCTCGTCGTGCTGCAGGCCTTGTCGGGCGTGTTCGCGCTGGTGCTCACGCATGGCGAGCCGACCGTCGCGGTGGCGGTGCTGCTCAGTGCGCTGCTCATTGCCAACGCCAGTTGCAGCGCGTTGATCGTGTGGCGCTTGTGGCGCGAGCCCGATTGATTCAGGCGGCGCCGGCGGCGGCCTTGGCGCGCATCTTGGCGCCGACGTAGTCGGCGTGCGAGATGTAGAACAGGCTGGCGACCTTGCGCATCAGGTGGTTTTCGTGCGCGGACAGGTGGCCGTCGGCCCAGGCCACCTGCCACATGTATTCGATGATGCGCACGCGGCGCGCCATGTCGCAACGGCGATTGATCTCGGAGGTGAAGCGGTGATAGTCGTAGGCGTCCTCCGAGGCCTCGTGCGCCAGTTCCATCAGGCGCGCGACCTCGTCGTCGGCGAGATCGAACTTCTCGCGCAGCGCGGCGATGGCCGTGTCGCGTTCGTCGTCGCGCAGTTCGGTGTCGGCGCGCATGACTTCGACCAGCAGCACCGCGGTGGCCAGTTGCAGGCTGTGTTCGCCGCGCTCGCTGGGCAGGTTCATTCCGGGGTCGAGCGCGTTGTCGAAAAGTTCCTTGAGGGTCTTGAGCATGGTCTTCGTTTTACGGGCGTGGCTGAAATGAGGGCACGATGAGCGGCGCGCATCGCGCCTGGCCGGCGGTGGCGGCTTTCGTGCTGTTGTCGCTGATCTGGGGCTACAACTGGGTCGTGATGAAGAAGGTACTGCAGTTTGCCGACCCGGTCGACTTCACCGCGCTGCGCGTGATCTTCGGCACAGTCGCGCTGTTCGCGCTGATGCTGTTGCGGCGCATGCCGCTGCGGCCCGTCGCGCTGGGGCCGACAATCGTGCTCGGCCTGCTGCAATGCGGGGCCTTCAGCGTGCTGATCCAGCTCGCGCTGGTGCATGGTGGCGCCGGCAAGACGGCGGTGCTGGTGTACGTGATGCCGTTCTGGTTGCTGCCGATGGCCTGGGCCTTTCTCGGCGAGCGAGTGCGCGGCCTGCAGTGGGTGGCGGTGGCGATGGCGGCGCTGGGGCTGGTGTTCGTGCTCGAGCCGTGGAGCGTGCAGGCGAGCCTCATGTCGAACGCGATTGCGCTGCTGGCGAGCGTCGTATGGGCCTCGGCCGCGATCTACGCCAAGCGCCTGCGTGCGCGGGTGCGGCTCGATCTGGTCTCGTTGACAGCCTGGCAGATGCTTTTCGGCGCCCTCGTGCTGGCGGTAGTTGCCTGGCTGCTGCCATCGCGCCCCATCGATCCGACGCCATATTTCTTCGGCGCACTGGCCTACAACGCGATTCTCGCCACGGCGCTGGCATGGCTGCTGTGGCTGTTCGTGCTCGACCGTCTGTCGGCCGGTATGGCGGGCTTGTCGTCGCTGGCGGTGCCGGCCGTCGGTGTGCTCTCGGCATGGATCGAACTGGGCGAGCAGCCAAGCCTGGCCGAAGGCGTCGGCATGGTGTTGATCGCCGGCGCCCTTTTTCTGTTGAGCTGGTTGGTGTCGCGGCGCCGCTAGGTGTGATTTCTCAGTAGGTTGTTCATCCGGGCCTAGGCAAGCGGGCTGGCATTGCGCCGGTACATCGGAGAAGATTGCCGCCATTCCATGCGAATAGCGAGGCAGAGCCGATGCTGACGACGATGACCCGCCTGTTTCCGCTGTGGGCGCTGCTCGCATCGCTGCTGGGCTATTTCGTGCCGGACGCGCTCGACGGGTTCGGCGGATGGATCGTACCGCTGCTGATGCTGATCATGTTCGGCATGGGCATGACGCTGCGCGCAGCGGACTTCCACCGTGTGCTCGGACGCCCGCGGGCGATCCTGATCGGAGCGGTCCTGCAATTTCTGATCATGCCGGCCACGGCGTTCGCGATCGGCCATCTGCTTGACCTGCCGCCGGCCCTGCTGGTGGGGCTGGTGATCGTGGGCTGCTGCCCGGGCGGCACGGCGTCGAACGTGATCTGCTATCTGGCGCGCGCCGACGTGGCGCTGTCGATCAGTATGACTTTTGTCACGACCGCGCTGGGCGTGCTGCTCACCCCGTGGCTGATCTGGGTCTACGTGGGCGAGGCCGTGCCGGTTCCGGTGGCCAGCATGCTGCGCAGCCTGGTCGAGATCGTGGTCCTGCCGGTGGCGGCCGGCGTCGCGCTCAACCATCTTGCCGGGCCGCGCCTGGAGCCCCTCAAGAACGTATTTCCCCTCGTTTCGGTGGCGGCGATCGTGGTGGTCATCGGCATCATCGTCGCGCTCAATCAGGCGCGGCTTGGCGAGAGCGGACTGATTGCCGCCCTCGCGGTGGTACTACACAACCTGTCGGGTTTGTTGCTGAGCTATGGTTGCGCGCGTCTGCTCGGGATGTCCGTGATCGCGGCGCGCACCATCGCGATCGAGGTCGGCATGCAGAATTCCGGGCTCGGGGTCGCACTGGCAATGAAGTACTTCTCGCCGCTGGCGGCATTGCCGGGGGCTCTGTTCAGCATCTGGCACAACCTGTCCGGCTCCTTGCTCGCCTGGCGGTGGCGTCAGAGTGCCCCGGCCGAGGACGCGGCGCGCGACAGGCCCTGAGGCCCACCCCAGCAGCAAAAGCCATTCCGGCGCTGTCCGCGATATCCACAATTGTTTCACTTCGGTGCGTGGGAATACGCTGCTCACGTCGAGCTGCGGTGGGCGCGTGTTTCGTGCCACCGACGATGCCGGTGCCACAAGATGGCCGTTACAGGCTGCTGCCGGTGTACCGGATGTCGACGCAAGAGCCCGAATCAGGCGTTCCGGCCGGGCGTCGGAACGAATGATGACCGAAGCACCGTTTGTGGTACCTAAAAGGAGGAGTGTATCAATGGAGAACGAAGTCAAGAAAAGTGAGTCCGCAGCCGTCAGCAAGCCGTCACGTCGCAAGTTCCTGACGACGGCATCTGTCGGTGCGGCTGGTGCTGCGATCACCGGTTTTCCGATGATCTCGGTGGCACAGTCGCCCGTCGTGCTGAAGATGCAGGGCGCGTGGGGCGCGAAAGACGTCTTCAACGAAATGGCCGAGGAGTACGTCAAGCGCGTCAATGAAATGGCCGAAGGCCGCATGCGTATCGACTATCTGGTCGGTGGCTCGGTGGTCAAACCGTTCGAGGTCATGGACGCGACGTCCAAGGGCGTGATCGACGCCGGCCACCAGGTCGCTGTGTACTGGTACGGCAAGAGCAAGGTCGCTTCGCTCTTCGGTTCCGGCCCGGTGAGTGGCTGCGACGCCGCGCAGACGCTGGCTTGGATCCACAAGGAAGGCACGGTCTTCTACAACGAGCTGGTCAAGAAGCTCGGGCTGGACGTGGTCGGCTTCTTCGCGATGCCGATGCCGACGCAGCCGCTGGGCTGGTTCAAGAATCCGGTCAAGTCGGCCGCCGACCTGAACGGCTTCAAGTACCGCACCGTGGGTCTGGCTGCCGACCTGATGCAGGAGCTGGGCATGCGCGTTACCCAGCTTCCGGGCGGCGAGATCGTTCCGGCGATGGAGCGCGGCGTGATCGATGCCTTCGAGTTCAACAACCCGACCTCGGACCGTCGTTTCGGTGCCCAGGACGTGGCCAAGAACTACATGATGGGCAGCTATCACCAGTCCATGGAGTTCTTCGAGATCCTCTTCAACAAGAAGAAGTACGACTCGCTCCCGAATGACCTGAAGGCCATCCTGAAGTACGGCGCCGAAGCGGCTTCCACCGCCAACTATGCGCTTGCGATGGACCTCTACTCGTCCGACCTCGTGAAGTTGCGCGACGAGGACAAGGTCAACATCATCCGCACGCCGCAGGACATCTTCGACGCGCAGATCAAGGCCTGGGACACGGTGACGGCGAAGCTCGTCGCCGAGGATCCGATGTTTGCCAAGGTCTGGGAGTCGCAGAAGAACTGGGCCGAGCGTGTCGGCTACTACCACTTCTTCAACAACGCCGATTACAAGGCCGCTTACGAGCACATCTTCGGCAAGCTCGGCTTCTGATCGGGCATCTCGCATCAACACGGCGACGGGCTCCGGCCTGTCGCCGTGTCTCCCGGAGCGGCACTGAATGTTGATCCAGTCCCTGCTGCATGGCATCGACCAGATATCCAAGTCTGTCGGCCATGCCTTTGCATGGTGCATCGTCGTACTGACGCTGGGCACCTCCTTTGAAGTTTTCGTCCGGTACGTTCTCAACGACCCGACCAGTTGGTCCTATGACCTGAGCTACATGCTCTACGGCGCGCTGTTCATGATGGCCGGCGCCTATGCACTTTCGCGCGGCGCCCATGTGCGTGGCGACGTGTTCTACCGTCTGATGCCGCCGCGCGTACAGGGCGGGCTTGAACTGGTGCTCTACATCCTCTTCTTCTTCCCCGGTGTGACGGCGCTGTGCATCTCGGGTTGGGCCTACGGCTTTGAGTCGCTGCGCATCGTCGAGCGCAGTGTCTACAGCCCGGTGAGCGTGCCCATCTGGCAACTCAAGATGGTGATTCCGGCAGCCGCCGCCTTGCTGTTCCTGCAGGGCATTGCCGAGGTGCTGCGCTGCATCGTGTGTCTGAAGACCGGCGCCTGGCCGGAGCGGCTGCACGATGTGGAGGAGATGGAAGCCGCCGTGCTCAAGGAAGCACGCGAGCACGGGCAGGAAATCGAAGCGGGCGCCTCGGGGCGACTCAATGACAGCACGGGAGCAAGCAAATGACGGATCCCCAAGTCGCCATCCTGATGTTGGGGGCGTTCATTTTCATCATTTTGCTGGGATTCCCGATCGCCTTCACGCTGATCGCGATGGGTGTGGGATTCGGCTATTACGCTTATTTCACGCCGGACCAGGCTTTCTTCGACAACCGGGTGTTCTACCTGCTCACGCAGAATACCTTCAGCGTCATGGGCAACGACGTGCTCACTGCGATACCGTTGTTCTTGTTCATGGGCTATATGGTGGAACGGGCGAACATCCTTGACCGCCTGTTCTTCAGCCTGCAGTTGGCATTCCGCTTTGTTCCCGGCTCGATGGCGATCGCCGCGCTAGCGACCTGCGCGATGTTCGCGACCGCCACCGGCATCGTCGGCGCGGTGGTTACGCTGATGGGCTTGCTGGCCTTTCCGGCGATGATCAAGGCGGGCTATGACAAGAAGCTCTCGGCAGGTGTGATTGCGGCCGGCGGGACGCTGGGGATCCTGATCCCGCCTTCGATCATGCTGATTGTCTACAGCGCGACCGCTGGCGTTTCGGTCGTGAAGCTGTATGCCGCCGCGTTGATTCCGGGCATGTTGCTCGCGAGCCTGTACGGGGTCTATATCATCTCGCGCGTGGTGATCAATCCTTCACTGGCGCCCAAGCTCTCTCGTGAGCAGACAGAAGGCGTGTCCGCGCTGCAAGTCATCCTGCTGATGCTGCAGGCGGTGGTGCCGCTGGCGACGCTGATTCTCGCGGTGCTGGGCTCCATCCTGTTCGGCCTTGCGACGCCGACCGAGGCAGCTGCGATCGGGGCGGCGGGTGCGGCGTTGCTGGCCACGGCCTACCGGGCGATGACCTGGAACCGGCTCAAGGAAGCGGTGTTCCTGACCGCGCGAACGACTGCGATGGTGTGCTGGCTGTTCGTCGGTTCCTGGACCTTCTCGTCGGTGTTCTCCTACCTGGGTGGCGAGCATCTGATCAAGGAGTTCGTGCTGGGGCTGGATCTGAACACCATTACGTTCCTGCTGCTGGCACAACTGATCATCTTCATCCTGGGCTGGCCGCTGGAGTGGAGCGAGATCATCATCATCTTCGTTCCGATCTTCCTGCCGCTGCTGCCGTACTTCGATGTCGATCCGCTGTTCTTCGGTATCCTGATCGCGCTGAACCTGCAGACATCGTTCCTGACACCGCCCATGGCGATGGCCGCGTACTACCTCAAAGGGGTCGTGCCCAAGGGAAGCATCGAACTGGTCGAGATATTCAAGGGCTGCCTGCCCTTCCTGATGCTGGTGTTCCTGTCGATGCTGCTGGTCTATGTCTTTCCGCAGCTGGTGTATTGGCTGCCGGATCTGTTCTACGGAAATTGAGGCTCGACAACGATATGGAAGGACTCAACTGGTTAACCGCCCGTCAGGCTGCACAGGGTATTCGTGACGGCGTGTTCAGTTCGGAAGATGTGGTGAAAGCGTGTCTCGCGCAGATCGAGGCGCGAGAGCCCGAGGTGCAGGCCTGGGCGCACCTCGATCCCGAACATGCGCTGACTCAGGCGCGCGAAGCGGACAAGCATCGTAGCGAGGGAAAGCCCACCGGGCCTCTGCACGGCGTACCGGTGGGCATCAAGGACATCATCGATACCCTCGACATGCCGACCGAAGACGGCACGGTACTGCACTCCGGCCGCAGGCCCTGGCAGGACGCCAAGATCGTTGATGCCTTGCGTGCAGCCGGCGCGATCATCCTGGGCAAGACCGTGACCACCGAAATGGCCACCTATAGTCCAGGCAAGACGCGCAATCCGCACAACCCCGAGCACACGCCGGGCGGCTCGTCCAGCGGGTCGGCCGCGGCGGTGGCGGCGGGCATGGTGCCGCTGGCGCTGGGTACACAGACCAACGGTTCGCTGATCCGCCCGGCGGCCTATTGCGGGGTGTTCGGCTACAAGCCGACGCGGGGCACGGTGTCTTGCCGGGGCATTCTCGCGCAGTCGGAACTGCTCGATCAGCCGGGATGCTTTGCGCGCACGGTCGAAGACCTGGCGCTGCTCGGTGAGACCTTGTCGGCTTACGACGTGCACCAGAAGGGCATGCGTCCGCGCAGTACGCCGCCGTTGTTGCGCGTGTGCGAGGAAGAGCCACCGCTGCCGCCCACGCTCTCGCTGGTGCGCACGCCGTGGTGGGACGAGCTCGATGCGGACGCCAGGGAAGGCTTCAGCGAGTTGATCGAACATCTGTCCGATCGCATCGGCGAGTTTGAGTTGCCCGCATCCTCGGTTCAGGTGCTCGAGTGGCACAAGACCATCATGGAAGCGGACATCGCGGCCAGCTACGAGAGCGATTACGAGACCGGCAAGGAGCGCATGTCGGCCAGTCTGCGCGAGCAGATCGAGCGCGGGCGAGCCGTTACCGTCGTTGATTATCGGCGTGCCGCCGCGCGCATCGAGCCGCTCACGGAGTCTCTCGACGAGATCTTTGACCGCTTTGACGCGATCATCACGCCTTCTGCGTTCGGACCAGCCCCGCAGGGGCTGGATTCCACCGGTAGTCCGCAGTTCTGCACTTTGTGGACCTTCTGCGGCATGCCCGCGATCAACCTGCCGCTGCTGACTGCCAGCAACGGCCTGCCGGTAGGCGTGCAACTGGTCGGTCGTGTCGGCGACGATGCGCGCCTGCTGCGCACTGCGCGCTGGCTACTGACTACGCTCGCCTGACGAGCCTACGAGGAGAACCTGACATGTTGTACAAGTTGATCGCCGGTTTCGTGGGGCTGGGTTTGCTGATCGGATTCCTTCTGCCTCCGATCATCCAGATCAAGGAGGTGTCGCTGGTCGTCGTTGCGTTCATCGGCATCGCCCTGGCCGCAATAGAGTTCTACGAGTCGTTCAAGAAGAAGGAGGAGTAGCGTGCGCCGCGCGCAACCCGAGTTTTATTTATTTTCAGATAGTTCTTGCTATTGCCTCGCCATGCCGGGATACTGGGTTCAGCGGGTGTATGAAGAACGTCAGTAGCAGCAGCGGAGCAGCCTTAAAACGGCAACTTGGTTAGTCAGCTTCTCGCCTTGATCCTCGTTATCGGACATTTCGTCCATCACCAATCATTGCAAGGAAGCAATCATGGCAACAGGTACCGTAAAGTGGTTTAATGACGCAAAAGGTTTTGGTTTCATCACCCCGACTGATGGCGGTGACGACCTTTTCGCGCACTTCTCCGCGATCCAGGGCGGCGGCTTCAAGAGCCTCGCAGAAAACCAGGCTGTGTCTTTCGACGTCGTCAATGGCCCGAAAGGCAAGCAAGCAGCAAACATCCAAGCCGCCTGATTTCAGCGCGCAGCACGATGCAGAAAGCCCGGGTGACCGGGCTTTTTTTCGTCCTGCGACTTCCTTCTGTCGATCTGGCCGGGCGTGAAGCTTTTGGGTTCCGCGCTCTGCGAGGCAAAGGGCGGGAATCTGGAGGGATCATCACATTCAACCCATCGCTCTGACGAACTGTGGCCCAAGCTGGCTGGTCGTCAGGCGTGCGCCTGTGAAAGTGATACGCTGTTCCGTGACGGGATGGCGCGGGTAGCTTGCGACCCCATGTGATACCCCTCGGCTGCCTGCGAACATGAAAAAAGCCGCCGACCCTCTCGGATCAGCGGCTTTCCTCGCGTCATGGTGGTGATGGGCGGAATCGAACCGCCGACCTATGGGTTATGAATCCATCGCTCTAACCGTCTGAGCTACATCACCGGTAAGCCTGCTAATATAGCGGTAGTACAAACTCACCGTCAAGCAACGCGATCCAACTGATGAAAAAACTCTACATCCGTACCTTCGGCTGCCAGATGAACGAGTACGACTCGGACAAGATGGCCGACGTGCTCGGGGCCGGCGAGGGGCTGGTCAAGACCGACGACCCGGAAGAGGCAGATGTGATCCTGTTCAACACCTGTTCGGTGCGGGAGAAGGCGCAGGAGCGGGTGTTTCACGATCTCGGGCGAGTCAAGCATCTCAAGCAGGCGCGCCCGGATCTGATCATCGGCGTGGGTGGCTGCGTGGCCAGCCAGGAAGGTGAGGCGATCGTTGCGCGCGCGCCGTTCGTGGATCTGGTGTTCGGGCCGCAGACGCTGCATCGCCTGCCTGCGCTCATCGCCGAGCGCCGCCGCAGCGGGCGCTCGCAGGTCGACATCACGTTTCCCGAGATCGAGAAGTTCGACAACCTCCCGCCGGCGCGCGTGGACGGGGCGAGTGCCTTCGTGTCGATTATGGAAGGCTGTTCCAAGTACTGCAGTTTCTGCGTCGTGCCGTACACGCGCGGCGAGGAAGTTTCGCGTCCGCTCGACGACATCCTGACTGAGGTCGCCGGGCTGGCTCAGCAAGGGGTCAGGGAAGTCACGCTCTTGGGCCAGAACGTCAATGCCTGGCGCGGGCCGATTGCCAAGGGCGGTGACGAGCAGGGCGACTTCGCCTTTCTGCTCGAGTGCGTGGCCGAAGTGCCGGGCATCGAGCGTCTGCGCTATACCACGTCCCACCCGCGCGAGATGACGCAGCGCGTGATCGATGCCTACGCGAAGATCCCGAAGCTGGTCGGTCACCTGCACCTGCCCGTGCAGAGCGGGTCCGACCGTGTGCTGGCGGCGATGAAGCGCGGTTACACAGTGATCGAGTACAAGTCGCTGATCCGCAAGCTGCGAGCCGTGCGCCCGGACCTTTCGCTGTCGTCGGATTTCATCGTCGGTTTCCCGGGCGAGACCGAGGACGATTTCGAAAAAACCATGCAGCTCATCGACGATGTCGGCTTCGACGCCTCGTTCAGCTTCGTCTACAGCGCGCGGCCGGGCACGCCGGCGGCCGACCTGGAAGACCCGGTCCCGCAGACCACCAAGTTGCGCTGGCTGGCGCGTTTGCAGAAGCGCATCGAGGAGCAGGCGCGGGTGATCAGCGAAGCCATGGTCGGCAGCGTGCAGAGCATTCTGGTCGAGGGGCCGGCGAAGAAGGGCGAGGGCGAACTGGCCGGTCGCACGGCCAACAACCGCGTGGTCAACTTTCCGGGCAATCCGCGTCTGGTCGGGCAGTTCATCGATGTCACGATCACCGCCGCGCTGCCGCACAGCCTGCGCGGCGAGATCGTGCTGCGGGAGTCGTGATGGTTGCAGCCGTGGAAGTGGTGTTCGATCCGGTCGACAACGTGCGGCTGGCCAACCTGTGCGGGTCGCTGGACGAGAATCTGCGCCAGATCGAATCGGCCTTCGATGTGGGCATCGTGCGCCGTGGCGAGCGTTTTTCGCTGAGTGGCGCCAAATCCGAACTTGCCGCGAGCGCGCTGCGCCGGTTCTATGACCATGCCGACGGGCACCTGTCGACCGACGACATCCAGCTCGGACTGGTCGAGGTGTCCGTGCGTGGCGATGCGCCGAGCGGGGTGCCTGTCTCGCCGAAACTTCTCACACGCAAGGCCGAATTGCACGGGCGTACCCCGCGTCAGGTCGAGTATCTGGCCAATATCCAGGCGCACGACATCACCTTCGGCATCGGTCCGGCCGGCACCGGCAAGACCTATCTCGCGGTGGCCAGTGCGGTGGACGCTTTCGAGCGCGAGATGGTCGAGCGCATCATCCTCACCCGTCCCGCGGTCGAGGCCGGCGAACGGCTGGGCTTCCTGCCGGGTGACCTGGCACAGAAGGTCGACCCCTATCTGCGGCCGCTCTACGATGCGCTCTACGATCTGATGGGCTTCGATCGCGTGGCCAAGCTGTTCGAGCGCGGCAGCATCGAGATCGCGCCGCTGGCCTTCATGCGCGGGCGCACGCTCAACCACGCCTTCATCATTCTGGACGAAGCGCAGAACACCTCGCCCGAGCAGATGAAGATGTTCCTGACCCGCATCGGTATCGGCGGGCGTGCGGTGGTTACGGGCGATCTCACCCAGGTCGACCTGCCGCGCGGGCAGAAGAGCGGCCTGCGCGAAGCGCGCGAGATTCTCTCCGACGTGCGCGGTATCGCCTTCACCGAATTCGGCCGCGAGGACGTCGTGCGCCACCCGCTGGTGGCGCGCATCGTCGACGCCTATGAGCAGGCGCAACTTGCGCGCGAGGCGGCGGCGACGGCGCGCCGGGAAGACGCCGGGCGCGAATGAGTTCCACTGACACCTTGCTGCAACAGTCTCGTCCGACACTCGCATTGACAGTGCAGCGTGCGCTCAAGGCACACGAGCGCGCTGGCGTGCCGCGTGCGCCCGCGTTGCGCCGCTGGGCCCGCGCGGCGCTGCGCGACCATTCGGTGGAAGTGGCGGTGCGGCTTGTCGGCGAGGATGAGGGCCGAGCCCTCAACCGTGACTACCGTGGGCGCGACTACGCGACCAATGTGCTCACCTTCGTCTATGACGACGCTCCGGTGCCCGGGATGCCGCTGTTCGGCGACATCGTGTTGTGCGCGCCGGTGGTGTCGCGTGAGGCGTTCGAGCAGGGCAAGCCTCTGGATGCGCACTTCGCCCACTTGATGGTGCATGGTATGCTGCATTTGCAGGGTTTCGATCACGAGACGGCCTCCGAGGCCGAGGAGATGGAGGCGCTGGAAACCGCGATTCTCGCAACGCTCGGTTACGGCGACCCCTATGCGTGAGTGGGCGTGAAGGCCGAGGATTTGGGCGTTGGATGCGCCCAAATCCTCGTTCTTCACTCCACCAAGGAAAATGGACAGTCCCTCAGACAAACCCTCGTTACTGGAGCGACTTTCGGCGCTGCTGTCGCGCGAGCCGGAAGATCGCGATGACCTCCTCGCGCGACTGCGCTCGGCCTGTGATCGCAGCCTGATCGATCCGGACGCACTCTCCATCATCGAAGGCGCCCTGCAGATGTCCGACATGCAGGTGCGCGAAGTGATGATTCCACGCGCGCAAATGGACGTCGTCCACCTGGACGATCCGGTCGAGAAGATCGCTGATTTCGTCGTCGAGACCGCGCATTCGCGATTTCCGGCGGTCGGCGAGAACAAGGACGATGTGGTCGGCATCCTGTTGGCCAAGGATCTGCTGCGCTACTACTCGGGGCGTGAGTTCGACCTGCGCGGCATGCTGCGTCCGGCCGTTTTCGTACCCGAATCCAAGCGTCTGAACGTGCTGCTGCGCGAGTTCCGCGTGAGCCGCAATCACATGGCCATCGTCGTCGACGAGTACGGCGGGGTGTCCGGCGTGGTGACGATTGAGGACGTGCTTGAGCAGATCGTCGGCGACATCGAGGACGAATACGACTTCGACGAACTCGGCGACAGCATCCGGCTCGACCAGAGCGGCCGTTACCGCGTCAAGGCCACGACCGAGATCGAGGACTTCAACCACGCTTTCGAAACCAGCTTCAGCGATGATGAGACCGACACCATCGGCGGGCTCGTCATCCGCCATCTGGGGCGTCTGCCCAAGCGTGGCGAGGTCGTGGAGCTGGACGGTCTGCGCATACAGGTCATGCGCGCGGACAGTCGTCGCGTGTATACGCTGCTGATCGAACGCGTCACGCCGACCGGGGCCGACGCGGCCGACGAGGACTGATGCGCAGGGCCATTGCGGTTCCGGCGTCTTTCCTCGCCGGCGCGGCTTCGGTCCTGGCGTATGCGCCGTTTCAAGCTTTCTTTGTCGTCTTCGCCGCCCTGGGGGCCCTGGTGTGGTTGCTCGAGCGCGCATCGGCCACGCGCGAAGGCGCGTGGCTGGGCTTCGCATGGGGTCTGGGCGCCTTCGTCGCAGGCGTGTCCTGGCTGTTCGTTGCGCTGCATCGCTACGGCGGCATGCCTGCGCCCGTGGCGGGGCTCGCGATCGGGCTGTTCTGCGCCTATCTCGCACTTTATCCGGCACTGGTCGGCGGCTGTTACGTGCATCTGCGCCGTGGACCGGCAGCGGGCCGGGCTGCGCTTTTCGCCGGCCTGTGGATCCTCTCGGAGATGCTGCGCGGCTGGTTGTTTACGGGTTTTCCGTGGCTCGCCGTCGGCTATACGCAGACGCCGCCCAGCCCGCTCGCGAGCCTGTTCCCGGTGCTCGGCGTCTATGGGGTCGGTGGGGTGGTCGCCTTTGTCGCGGCGCTGGCCGCCAGTGTGCGCTGGCGCAGCTTCGTGCCGGCCGCGGCGGCGACGGTCGCCTTCGTTGCCGTGATCTTCGTCGCGATGCATGCCGCAACGCGCGTATGGGTCGCTCCCGAGGGGCCGCCGCTGCGCGTCGCCCTGGTGCAGACCGATATTGCCCAGGATCTCAAGTGGCGTCCCGAGCGTGTGCGCGAGTGGCTGGATCTGAACATCGAATTGTCTGATGTCGAAGGCGCGGAGCTGGTCGTGATGCCCGAATCCACGCTGCCGCTGATCGCCGAGCGGCTGCCGACGGGTTATCTGGATTTTCTCGACTCGCGCGCGCGCCGCAATGGTTCGGACCTGATCCTCGGGGTGTTTCTGCGCGACGATCAGGGGCGGATCTTCAACGCCGTGACCAGTCTCGGGGACTCGTCCTCGCAGTCCTATGCCAAACGTCATCTGGTGCCATTCGGGGAGTATTCGCCGCCGTTGTTCGGCTGGTTCTACGCGCTGGCCGACATCCCGATGTCTAACCAGACGCCGGGCGCGAGTGATCAGCCGCCGTTGGCGGTGGCCGGTCAGCGCATCGCCGTGAACATCTGCTACGAGGATCTGTTCGGGCGCGAGCTGCTCTACGCGTTGCCGGAGGCGACGCTGATGCTCAACGTGTCCAACCTGGCCTGGTACGGACATTCGTTTGCACAGCCTCAGCATCTGCAGATTTCGCGGGTGCGTGCGATGGAGACCGGCCGGCCGATGCTGCGTTCGACCAACACCGGCATGACCGCCGTGGTGCTGCCCTCGGGTCATGTCGAGGCGATGCTGCCGCAGTTCGAGCGCGGTGTGCTGCACGCCGAGGTGCGCGGATACGTTGGACTCACACCCTACGCGCGGTGGGGCGATCACGCGCCCCTGCTGCTCGCCGCACTGGCGCTTGCCTTCGGCATGGTGATGCGCGTTTTTGGCAGCACCGCGGCCCCGCATGTCTGGCGGCGTCGCCCGGAAGCATGAATAGCCGGTAAAATCCTGTCCTTTGCCTTGCCGAACCGGGGACCATGTCAGCGACCAGACCGACCTTCCAGCAGATCATCCAGACACTCGCGAACTACTGGGGCGAGCGCGGTTGCGCCTTGCTCCAGCCGCTCGACATCGAGGTCGGCGCCGGCACCTCGCATCCGGCCACCTGCTTGCGGGCGATCGGTCCCGAGCCGTGGAACGCGGCCTACGTGCAGCCTTCGCGTCGTCCCAAGGATGGCCGTTACGGCGAAAACCCGAACCGACTGCAGCACTACTATCAGTACCAGGTCGCGCTCAAGCCTTCGCCGCCCGACATCCAGGAGCTCTATCTGGACAGCCTGCGCGCGCTCGGCATCGACCCGATGGTGCACGACATCCGCTTCGTTGAAGACGACTGGGAAAATCCCACGCTGGGTGCCTGGGGTCTGGGCTGGGAGGTCTGGCTGGATGGCATGGAAGTGACGCAGTTCACCTACTTCCAGCAGGTCGGCGGCATCGACTGCAAGCCGGTGCTGGGCGAGATCACCTATGGCATCGAGCGCCTCGCGATGTATCTGCAGGACGTCGAGAACGTCTATGACCTGGTATGGACCGTGTATCCGGACGGCACCGAGGTGACCTACGGCGACGTCTATCACCAGAACGAGGTCGAGCAGTCGCGCTACAACTTCGAGCACGCCAACGTGGAATTGCTGTTCTCGCAGTTCGGCAACTACGAGTCGGAGGCCAAACGTCTGATCGAGGCGGGGCTGGCGCTGCCTGCCTACGAGATGGTGCTCAAGGCCGGCCATACCTTCAACCTGCTCGACGCGCGTGGTGCGATTTCGGTGACCGAGCGCGCGACCTACATCGGCCGCATCCGCAACCTGTCGCGGGCCGTGGCCGCGGCGTATCTGGAATCGCGCGAGGTGCTCGGCTTTCCAATGCTCGCGAAGGCCGAGGCTGCGGCACGGGAGGTGGCGTGATGGACAAGGCTCACCTGATCGTCGAACTCGTCACCGAGGAACTGCCGCCCAAGGCCTTGCCGCGCCTGGGCGAAGTCTTTGCTGAAACCATTGCGGCCGGGCTGCACACGCGCGGGCTGGCCGCCGACGATTCGTTCGTGCGCGCCTTTGCGGCGCCGCGCCGCCTCGCCGTGTTCGTGCGCGACGTGGCCGAGCAGGCTCTGGCAAAGGAGGTCACCGAAAAGATCATGCCGGTGCAGGTGGCCTTTGACGCCGAAGGCCGCCCGAGCCAGGCCCTGCTCAAGAAGCTTGCCGCGCGTGGCATTGCCGAGGATGCGATTGCAGGCTTCGAGCGCCGCGTCGACGGCAAGGCCGAAGCCCTGTTCCATACCCGCACCGAGCAGGGTGCGCGACTCGATGCGGTGCTCGCCGACATCGTCAATGAGGCCGTGCGCGCGTTGCCGATTCCGAAACTGATGCGCTGGGGCGCGTCCGACGTGCAGTTCGTGCGGCCCGTCCATCGTCTCGTGATGCTGCACGGCGAACGCGTCGTGCCGGGCAGCGTGTTGGGACTGGAAGCGGGCCGGACCTCGCTGGGGCACCGCTTCATGAGTCGCGGCGCGATCGATATCGCCAGCGCTGAGGCGTGGGAACCGACGCTGCTGGCCGAAGGCAAGGTGGTGCCGCATTTTGCCGAGCGTCGCGACGAGATCGAGCGCCAGTTGCAGGCGGCCGCCGCGCACGAGAATGCCTCGTTGGGTGACTACGCTGACCTGCTCGACGAGGTCACCGCATTGGTCGAACACCCCAGTGTGTACGTCGGTGAATTCGAAGCCGAATTCCTCTCAGTGCCGCAGGAGTGCCTGATCCTGACGATGCGCGCCAACCAGAAGTACTTCCCGCTGTTCGACGACAAGGGGCGGCTGCTCAACCGTTTCCTGATCGTGTCGAACATGCGTGTGGCCGACCCCTCCAACATCGTCGCGGGCAACCAGCGCGTGGTGCGCCCGCGCCTGGCTGACGCACGCTTTTTTCTCGAACAGGATCGTCGTCAGCCGCTGGAGGCGCGTCTGCCGCGCCTGGGCCCGGTGGTCTATCACAACAAGCTCGGCAGCCAGCTCGAGCGCATTGGACGGCTGGAGCGCCTGGCCGGGCACATCGCCTCACGCCTGCGCTCCGACAGCGCAGCCGCCAAGCGTGCCGCGAAACTCGCCAAAGCCGATCTCGTCACCGAGATGGTCGGCGAGTTTCCCGAATTGCAAGGCTTCATGGGTCGCCACTACGCGCTAGCCGATGGTGAAGACCAGGTCGTTGCCGACGCCATCGCCGCCCATTACCGGCCGCGTTTTGCCGGCGATGAGCTGCCCTCAGGCAATGTCGCCTGCGCGGTGGCGCTGGCCGACAAGCTTGACGCGCTGGTGGGTTTCTTCGGCATCGGCCAGGTGCCCACCGGCGACCGCGACCCCTATGGTCTGCGCCGCGCCGCGCTGGGCGTGCTGCGCATCCTGATGGAGTCGCCGCTGCCGCTTGATCTGGCGGAGCTTGTCTCCGATGCCGCCTCGGGCTTCGCGCCCGGCGTGCTGGTCGAAGAGGGCTTTTCCGAGCGCCTGCTCGATTTCCTGTTCGAACGTCTGCGCCATCAGTTGCGGGATGCGGGGCATCCCGTCGACGAGATCGACGCTGTGCTCGCCCTGCGGCCGACCCGTGTCGATCAGGTCCCCGCGCGGCTGGCGGCGGTACGCGAGTTTGCAGCGCTGCCCGAGGCTGCTGCGCTGGCCGCGGCCAACAAGCGCATCGTCAACATCCTGAAGAAGAGTGGCGCGGCCGAGGTCGAGCCGGATGTCGCTCTGCTGCAGGAGGAGGCCGAAAAGGCGCTGTTCCATCAAGTCGTGGAAGTGGCGCCGCTGGTGCGCTCGCATGTAGACAGCGAAAACTACACCGAGGCGCTGCGGGTACTGGCCGGGCTGCGCGGCGTGGTCGACAGCTTCTTCGACAACGTCATGGTCAACGCCGACGAACCGCTTACCCGACAGAACCGGCTGGCGCTGCTGGGCCGGCTTGCCGCACTGATGAACCGCGTCGCCGACCTGTCGCGGCTGAACGCACAGGGGTGACGTGATGCTGACGATGAAACTCGTGATCCTCGATCGCGACGGCGTGATCAACCAGGACTCGGATCAGTTCATCAAGTCACCCGACGAGTGGAAGCCCATCCCCGGTTCGCTCGAGGCGATCGCGCGACTCAATCAGTACGGTTGGCGCGTGGTGGTCGCGTCCAACCAGTCGGGTATCGGACGTGGGCTGTTCGGCATGGACATGCTCAACGCCATCCACGACAAGATGATCAAGAGCCTCGCGCAGGTCGGTGGTCGGCTCGAGGCAGTCTTCTTCTGTCCGCACCCGGCCGATTCGACCTGCGACTGTCGCAAGCCCAAGCCCGGCATGTACCGTGAGATCGGCGAGCGCTTCAACGTCGATCTGACGACCGTGCCGGTCATCGGCGACAGTCTGCGTGATCTGGAGGCGGCGGCGGCGGTCGGTGCTCAGCCCTATCTGGTGCTCACCGGCAAGGGTGAGCGTACCGAGGCGGAGCACGCGCTGCCCGAGGGCACGCAGGTGTTTCCCGATCTGGCCGCAGTGGCCGCCCACCTGACGCTGGATCGATGAACGCGTTGCGCTCGCTGCTCTTTGCGGTCGGCCTGGTGGTCACGATCCCGCCCTGGGCGCTGTTCGCGTTCCTGACCTTTCCGCTGCGTGCGCATACCCGCTACCGCATCATCGGGTCGTGGACCCGCATCGCGATGTGGATGGCGCGCCACGTGCTCGGTATCCGGCATCGTGTCATTGGGCGGGAGAACCTGCCGGACGAGCCAGCGGTCATTCTCGCCAAGCATCAGTCGGCCTGGGAGACGCTGGCCTTCCAGGTGATCTTTCCGCCCATCTGCTTCGTGCTCAAGCGCGAGCTGCTGCGTATTCCGTTCTTCGGCTGGGGATTGGCGCAGATGCCGGTCGTAGCGATCGACCGCAAGGCGGGCAAGGATGCGCTCGCACAGGTTGTCGATCAGGGCGGAGCACGTCTGCACGAAGGCTTCTGGGTGGTGGTGTTCCCGGAAGGCACGCGCGTGGCCCCCGGTACCACGCGCCGCTACAAGATCGGTGGCGCGTGGCTGGCCACACATGTTGGTGCAAGCGTCGTTCCGGTTGCACACAACGCCGGCGAGTTCTGGCCGAAGAATGCATGGATCAAGCGCCCTGGCGAGATTGTCGTGAGTATCGGCCCCCCGATCCTTGCTGCCGGACGCGAGCCGGACGAGGTTAACGCCGAGGCGGAAGCCTGGATCGAAGGCGAGATGCGTCGGCTGTTTCCGGCACACTATGCGCAGGGGGCGGAGGGCCGGGACTAGAAGTCGGCGCTTTCGTGCCATTCGACGATCCGGCAGTTGCAAAGAAAAAGCCCCGCACTTGGCGGGGCTTTGCAGTTGCGGGGAGCGGGGAGGGCTGTTCGCCCTGAACCCTGTTCCCTCGTCCCTGAGCTTCAGGCGGCGGCTTTCTTCGCAGCCGGAGCCTTGGAGGTCGTGCCGACCGCCTTGACCGTCGCGTCGGTAGCAGCCGAGACATTGGCTTCGGTCATCTCGGCGACCTGACGAACCGCCTTGTTGACGTTGTCGTAGGCGCTGTTGCTGGCGGCCAGGGCGGACTTCATCGCGGCGAAGGCAACGTCGGAGCCGGCGGGGGCGGTCTCGGCGGCCTTGTCGATGATGGCGGTAAAGCTCTTGTTCGCCTCGGCGACACCGGCTTCGAACAGCTTGGTCATTTCTTCCTGTTGGCCGGTCGCCAGCTCATAGACGCTGCGGTTGTAGGACACGACCTTGTCCAGCGACGGCTTGGCCAGTTCGCTCTGCAGCTTGACGAATTCCTGCGGATCCTTCACGCCCATCAGGCTACGGGTGTTGGAGATGCTGTCTTCGACGAAGCCGCGCGCAACCTCGATATTGAGGGCGGTCAGCTTCTCGGCGTTGGCGAAGGCCGTGTTGGCGATGCGCACGAACGCCTCGAGGTTGGCTTTGTTGGCAGCAGCGATTTGATCGGGAGTAGCAAACATGGAGTTCTCCTTGTGTTTCATGGAAGTGGCTGCTGTCCGTGCGGTCAATCTTTATGACGCACTGCAGCATGGATCTCAGTATAGGGTCCTCAAACGCGATGTCAAGGAATATTTGTTGCGTTGCACAAAATTCTTTTTGAGCGAGTTTGATTGTCAGCAAATCATTGTTTAATAATGGTTTGATGTTTGCGGTGCACCGGGAATCGGATCCCGATGGGGGCGCGGGAGATGCCGCGCATGCTGCGCGTTTTGCGTGACGGGGGCAGGGCGGGCTGGCGCGCGGATTGCGCGCTGCGTCAGCGGTGGCGGAAGTCCGCCTTTCGCTTTTCGAGGAAGGCGCTCATGCCTTCCTTCTTGTCTTCCAGGCCGAAGGCTGCGTGGAAGCAGCGGCGCTCGAAGAGCAGGCCTTCCGCGAGCGTGGTCTCGAAGGCGCGGTTCACCGATTCCTTGATCATCATCAGGACCGGAAGGGAGTAGCCCGCCATGGTGTCGACAATGGAAAGCGCTTCGTCGACGACGCGCTCGTCAGGCACGATTCGCGAGACCAGCCCGGCACGTTCGGCCTCCGTCGCATCCATGAAGCGCGCGGTCAGGCACAGGTCCATGGCCTTGGCCTTGCCGGCTGCGCGCGGCAGGCGTTGCGTGCCGCCGGCACCTGGCGGGATGCCGAGACGGACCTCAGGCTGGCCGAACTTCGCGCTCTCGCCGGCAACGATGATGTCGCACATCATCGCCAGTTCGCAGCCGCCGCCCAGCGCGAAACCGGATACCGCGGCGATGACCGGTTTGCGGCAGGTCTTGACGCGCTCCCAGTTGCGCGTGATGTAGTCGCCGCGATAGGCGTCCATCCACGACATGCCCGCCATTGCCGCGATGTCTGCACCGGCCGCGAAGGCCTTGTCGGAGCCGGTCAGCACGATCGCGACGATGGCGTCATCGGCCTCGAAAGCGTCCAGCGCGTGACCAACCTCGTCGACCAGCGTGTCGTTGAGTGCGTTGAGCGCTTCGGGACGGTTCAGGCGGATCAGGCCGGCCGGGCCGCGCGTTTCGGCGACGATCGCGGAATACGTCATCGCGACGCTCAGGAGCCCGACGTCTTGGGCTGGATCGTGACGCGGATGCGCGAGTCGCCGCTGCCCTCGGCGGGCAGGCGGTGGGCAGTGTAGTTTTCCGTCAGTGCGTCGTATTCGATGACGTCGCCACGAACCACGTCGCCTCCGGCGCGAACCTGGGCGCGGCGGAACAGCGTCGCGGTTTCGTTGCGACCGTCGTATTCGATGCGCTCGGCTTCGCCCTCGACGTATTCGTCCACGCCTTCGCGTTTTTGCCGGAAGTTCGCCAATTCCCCCTCGGCTGCGGTCGCGACGCCGGTCTGGAAACCGTCCGCGCCCTGCACGACGACGATCTTCGCGCCGCGCAGTTCCAGCGTGCCCTGAGTGAGGACAACGTTGCCGTCGAAGGTGTGCGTGCGATTGCGGTCGTCGACCGTGACCTTGTCGGCTTCAATGTTGATCGGTTGCTCGCGGTCGGCACGTTCGGCGTGGGCCGTCAGCGGCGCCAGGGCGAGGAATGCGGCGAGAATCAGAAAAGGGGAGGACTTGGTCATTGTCGGTTCCGTGATGAACGGGGCATTTGAACTCTAGCATCGCCGACGAGTTCGAGGACGCCCGAGATGTTGTCCGCGCGCAGGCCATTGCCGTACGCGGTGATGTTACCGTGTTTGAGCACGACAGGGGCATCGCTGAAGGCGCGCTGGCTGTCCGGCCAGTAGCGCATCCGGTCCGTTTCCATTCGCATCGCCGGATCGCTGACGGTGGCATCGCGCTCGACCTCGACATCGCCCTTGAGCAGGACATTCTCCAGGCCCGCTGCCGCCTCGGCTTCGCGCGAGCGAAGACGCAACTCTCCCTCGGCCGTTTCGTAGAGCAGGCGCGGCTCGACCAGGTCGGTCACGTCGGACAGTGGGTAATGCACGATGCGTTCGGAGGTCAGTTCATAGTGCGGCTGACCGGCTTGGTCAAAGCTCGTCATGCGGATGTTGGATCCGATGAAGTCCGGGTCGGTACGCTCAATCCGTGGCGCTTCTTCGGGGCTACGCGTGATGCGCTCGAGCCAGAAGGTGAGTGCCGCGAGCAACAGCAGGGCGATGACGGGATAGATGCGGTCGGTGTTCATCGTTGTGTTCAGTCCAGATAGCTCGCGAGCATCGCGTCAAGCCGACCCTGCGACTGCAGGATGAAGTCGCACGCCTCGCGTACCGCGCCGTGACCGCCGGGCTGGCCGGTAACCCAGGCGACATGGGCACGCACGAACGGGTGCGCATCGGCCGGCGCCGTCGAGAAGCCGCAGCAACGCAGCACCGGCAGGTCGACGACGTCATCACCCATGTAACCGGCGGCTTCGGGTTCGAGCCCGCGGCGCGCAAGCAGTTCGAGCATGCAGCTGCGCTTGTCCGACACGCCCATGTGCAGTTCCCCGATGTCGAGGTTGGCCGCGCGCAATTCGAGCGCGCGCGAGGCGCGCCCGCTGATGATGGCGATCTCGACGCCTGCCTCGGCGAGCATGCGCAGACCGTGGCCGTCGAGACTGGAGAATGCCTTGATCTCGTCGCCGCCCGGAGTGAAATACAGGCTGCCGTCGGTGAGCACGCCATCGACGTCGAAGCCCATCAGGCGCACGCGTGAGGCGCGGTTCGCGGCATCCATCAGATCACCCTCGCGCGCATCAGGTCGTGCGTGTTGAGCGCGCCGAGTAGCGTTGTCCGGTTCTCTACGACGAGGATCTGCGTGATTCGTCGCCGTTCCATGATCTCGGCCGCCTCGACGGCGAGCGCGTCCGGCCCGATGCTTTGTGCGTCGCGTGTCATGACGTCCGCCAGCCGTGTGGCATGCACGTCGATGCCACGTTCGAGTGCGCGGCGCAGGTCGCCGTCGGTGAAGATGCCGGCCAGCAGGCCGCTCTCTTCGACTGCCGCCGTCATGCCCAGCCCGCCGCGCGTCATTGCCAGCAACGCGGTGGCAAGCGTGGCATCGGGACGAATCTGCGGCACCTGGTCGGCCGGTCGCATGACATCGCACACGCGCGTTAGCAGGCGTCGACCCAGCGCGCCACCCGGGTGGGCATGGGCGAAGTCGTCGGCGCTGAAGCCGCGCGCGTCGAGCAAGGCGACGGCGAGCGCGTCGCCCAGGGCGAGTGCGGCCGTAGTGCTGGCCGTCGGTGCCAGGTTGAGCGGGCAGGCTTCCTCGGCGACGGCCGCGTCCAGGTGTACGTCAGCCGCGCGGGCGAGCGGTGAGCCCGCATTGCCCGTGATCGCGATCAGGCTCGCACCGCGTCGCTTGATCAGCGGGACGATGGTCAGGATTTCCTCACTGGTGCCGGAATTGGAGAGCGCAATGAGCACGTCGTCACGGGTGACCATGCCCAAGTCGCCATGCGCGGCCTCGGCCGCGTGCACGAAGTAGGCAGGCGTGCCGGTGCTGGCGAGCGTGGCGGCCAGCTTGCGGCCGATATGGCCGGATTTTCCGATGCCGGTGACCAGGACCCGGCCATCGCGGGCGAGCACCAGTTCGACGGCGCGTTCGAACTCGAGGCCGATACGCTCGATCAACGACGCGATCGCGTCGGCCTCAATGCGCAGCACGCGACGTGCCATGTCGCTCGCGCGGTGTTTCGGCGATGCTGGGAGTGGATCGGTCATTGATGCGGAAAACGGCGCCGGTAGTGGATCGGGCGAGTATAGCAAAGCCTGTTCCGGAGCTTGTTTGCGGGCAATCTGCCGGAGGTCCGGTCCCGCGTTTGAAAGTGTTGTTCGAGGAGGCCATGTGTTGCGTCCAGACAACGGTCCGTTGGGCCTTCTCTGCTAGACTTCGCCGCTACTTCCTGCTCGGGTTTCGCTGCCTTGCAATCCGCCTCAGAACAACCTCTCGTACGACTTCAGGGGGTCCGTTTCGCCTACGGTGAGCGCACCATCCTGGATGGTGTCGACCTCTCGGTGCGCCGCGGTCAGGTCGTTGCGATCATGGGCGGCAGCGGTTGCGGCAAAACCACGCTGCTGCGTTTGATTGGTGGTCAGTTGCGGGCGGCCGGTGGCCAGGTCGAGGTCGACGGGCGAGATCTGGGCGCGCTGGGCACGGATGATCTGTATGCGCTGCGTCGGCGCATGGGCATGCTGTTCCAGTTCGGCGCGCTGTTTACCGACATGAGCGTGTTCGAGAACGTCGCCTTTCCGCTGCGCGAACACACCGACTTGCCCGAGAGCATGCTGCGCGATCTGGTGTTGATGAAGCTCAACGCGGTGGGGCTGCGCGGTGCGGCCGAACTTGCGACGTCGGAATTGTCCGGCGGCATGGCGCGTCGTGTTGCATTGGCCCGCGCGATTGCGCTCGATCCGATGCTGATCATGTACGACGAGCCCTTCGCCGGGCTTGACCCGATCTCGCTGGGCGTGATCGGCCAGCTCATTCGCCGCCTCAATGACGCGCTCGGCGCAAGCACGGTGATGGTCACGCACGATGTTCACGAATCACTCGAGATCGTCGACTACGTCTACTTTGTTTCCGACGGCAAGATCGTTGCCGAGGGCACGCCCGAGGAAATCCGCGCTTCGAGCGACGCTTTCGTGCATCAGTTCATCAACGCCGAGGCCGACGGGCCGGTGCCCTTCCATTACCCGGCACCCGCCTTTGGCGACAGCCTGCTGACGGGGGGCACGACATGAGCGCCGTCGCGGCCGTGCGTCGGCTCGGCGCCATGGTCACCGAGGGTGTATGGCGGCTCGGCTTCGCCACGCGCTTCTTCGTGATGGTGCTGGTGTATTCGGGTCAGTCGCTGCGCCGCGTACACTTGACCATCCGCGAGATATTCTTCAGCGGCGTGCTCTCCTTGCTGATCATTGTCGTCTCGGGTTTGTTCGTCGGCCTGGTGTTGGGCCTGCAGGGCTACGAGACGCTGCAGCGCTTCGGTTCTGGCGACGCGCTGGGCGTGCTCGTGGCACTGTCGCTGACGCGTGAACTCGGTCCGGTAGTCGCAGGACTGTTGTTCGCCAGTCGCGCCGGCTCGGCGGTCACCGCCGAGATCGGCCTGATGAAGACCACCGAGCAGCTCAAGGCCATGGACATGATGGCCGTCAATCCCATCGCACGCGTGGTCGCGCCGCGTTTCTGGGGTGGCGTGATTGCGATGCCGCTGCTTGCGTCGATCTTCACCGGAATGGGTATTCTGGGCGGCTGGCTGATCGGGGTGGTCGTCATCGGGGTCGATTCCGGCGCCTTCTGGTCGCAGATGCAGGCGGCGGTCGATTTTCGCTACGACATCATGAACGGCGTCATCAAGAGCGTCGTGTTCGGGGTCGCGGTGTCGCTAATCGCGGTGTTCGAAGGCTACGATTGCCACCCCACCGCCGAGGGTATTTCGCGTGCGATCACGCGCACCGTCGTGAGCTCGGCGCTGGCGATTCTGGCGCTGGATTTCATCCTCACCTCATTCATGTTCCGGGGGACGTCATGAGCCGTACCAGCCTCGACCTGTGGGTCGGGATCTTCGTTCTGATCGGCATTGGCGCGTTGTTTTTCCTCGCGTTGCGCGTGGGTAACGTGTCGAGCGTCGATCTTTCCAACGCTTATGTGGTGCGCGGGCAGTTCGACAACATCGGCGGCCTCAAGGTGCGTGCGCCGGTCAAGAGTGCCGGTGTGGTCGTCGGTCGCGTCGATTCGATCAATTTCGATACCGACAGCTATCGCGCCGAGGTGCGCATGGTGGTTGCGGCCGATTACGAATTCCCGCGCGACACGATCGCCTCGGTGCTGACCTCCGGGCTGCTCGGCGAGCAATACATCGGACTCGACCCGGGCGGCGACATCGAGATGCTTGCCGACGGAGAGAAGCTGCAGATCACACAGTCGGCGATCGTGCTCGAAAAGCTCATCGGACAATTCCTGTTCGACCGGGCGCAGTCGCCGCAGGAGTGACCCGGTACGCAGACTGCGAAAAAGAACAAACCAAGAACCAGCGAGAGACGTGATGACAGACAACCCGAAATCCCGTGTAGTGCTTTTGCTGCTGGCCTGCGCTGTGCTGCTGGTCAGCGGCTGTGCGTCGCGCCCGCACAATCCGGACGACCCGCTCGAGGGTTACAACCGCGCGATGTTCAGTTTCAACGAAGGCGTGGACAAGGCAGTGCTGCGGCCCGCCGCGCAGGCCTACGAGGCGGTGACGCCAGAGCTGGTGCGCACCGGTGTGGGCAACGTGTTCTCGAACATCGGCGACGTCTGGGTTGGCGTCAACAACCTGCTCCAGGGCAAGGTCGGCGACGGGATGTCGGACCTGATGCGTTTCGGCATCAACACGGTGTTCGGCATTCTCGGCATTTTCGATGTCGCCACCGAGGCGGGTCTGCCCAAGCACGACGAAGATCTGGGACAGACGCTGGCCGTATGGGGCGTGGGCGACGGACCTTACGTGGTGCTGCCGCTGCTCGGGCCGCGCACGGCGCGTGACGCGGTGGCGACGCCGGTCGACATGAAGGGCGGCGCGCTGATCCCGATCGATCACGTTCGCACCCGCAACTCGCTGATCGCCCTGCGCGTGGTGCATGGCCGCTCGATGCTGCTCGGGACCGACCGTACGCTTGAAGAGCAGATCGACAAGTACGCCTTCGTGCGCGATGCCTATCTGCAGCAGCGTCGTTTCAAGGTGCATGATGGCGATCCGCCGCTCGAATACGAGGATTTCAACGACGCACCCTCGTCGCGCGGCACGATCTACAGGACTTTGCCCGACGCGGTGGCGTTCGCGTCGGTATCCGGAATCGAATTCGTCGAACCGTTTGCGGTCGAACGCGAACGCTTCGAACCGATGGCGGGAGAACTGCGATGAAGAATCTGTTGCTGGTCCTGTGTTTTGCACTCGTGTCGCCGTTCGCGACGGCGTCGGTGCCGACCGACAAGCCCGATGAACTGGTGCGTGCGTTGACCGATGAGGTGCTCGAGATTCTGCGCACCGACGAACAGTTGAAGAACGGTGACACGGATCGCGCGGTCGAATTGATCGAGGAGACGGTGCTGCCGCACTTCGATTTTCCCCGCATGACCATGCTGGCGGTCGGGCGCGACTGGCGCGACGCCACCGCGGCGCAGCGCGAGCGTCTCATCGATGCGTTCTACGACATGCTGGTGCGCACCTATTCGAACGCGCTCACCGAATACAGCGACCAGAAGGTGCACTTTCGTCCGCTGCGCATGAGCCCGGACGATCGCACGGTGCGCGTGCAAACGCAGATCGAGCAGTCGGGCGGGCAGCCGGTCGCCGTGGACTACGTGCTCGAGCGTCAGGACGATGGCTGGAAGGTCTTCGACGTCGTGATCGCGGGCGTGAGTCTGGTGACCAACTACCGCAGCACTTTCGCGCAGGAAATCCGCGCCGGCGGTATCGACGGGCTGATCCGTGCGCTCGAGACGCGTGGCAGCGAGATCGCCAAGCGCGCCGAGGGGAAATCCTGACCGTGTCCGAGGCGCGTCGATTCGCACCGCAGGGTGCGCTGACCATGGCCAACGCGGCGCGATGTCTGGCCGAAGGACGCGCAGCCGCGCAGGAGGGCGACCTCGTGGTCGATTTCTCGCAGGTCGAAGAGGCCGATTCGGCCGCGCTCGCCTTGCTGTTCGACTGGCAGCGTGTTGCTGCCGCGTCCGGGCATGACCTGCGCGTGGGGGGCTTGCCGGCCGGTTTGGAGAGTCTCGCGGACCTGTACGGTGTGGCCGATCTGATGCCGCGAGACGAGGCAGCGGTCAGCACCTGATGTCTGTTCCCGCGCTCAGCATCGAATCGGTCACCAAGCGCTACGGTGAGCTGGAGGCTCTGTCCGGCGTCAGCCTGGAAGTCGGGCAGGGGGAATTCTTCGGCCTGCTCGGGCCCAACGGTGCGGGCAAGACCACGCTGATCTCGGCGCTCGCCGGCCTCGCGCGTCCGACGTCGGGGCGGCTCGCGGTGATGGGGCACGATGTCGTCGCCGATTACCGCAATGCGCGCATGCAGCTCGGTGTGGTGCCGCAGGAACTGGTCTTCGATCCGTTTTTCACGGTGCGCGAGTTGTTGCGCATCCAGTCGGGCTATTTCGGCATCGCCAACAACGACGACTGGATCGACGAAGTACTCGACAATCTCGACCTGTTGCCCAAGGCGGAATCGAACATGCGCACGCTCTCGGGCGGCATGAAGCGCCGCGCGCTCGTCGCGCAGGCACTGGTGCATCGTCCGCCGGTGATCGTGCTCGACGAGCCGACCGCCGGCGTCGACGTCGAGCTGCGCCAGGGCTTGTGGCACTTCATCCGCAAGCTCAACCGAGACGGGCACACCATCGTGCTGACCACCCATTATCTGGAAGAGGCCGAGGCCTTGTGCGGGCGCATCGCGATGCTCAAGGGCGGCCGCGTTGTCGCGCTCGATCACACGCGCGCGTTGTTGCAGCGTTTTGCCACCCACAGCCTGGCGGTGCGCATGCGCAATCCCGGTATCGGCGTGTCGTTGGGCGGTACGTCGGCCGAGGATGGCTGGGTGCGCTTCGGCTTCGATACCTACACCGACGTCGAGCCGCTGCTCACGCGCTTGCGCGAGGCCGGCGCCGCGGTCGAGGAGCTGCGCATCGGCGAGCCCGATCTGGAAGATGTATTCGTGGAGGTCATGAGTCGTGCCTGAGTTTGCGCCACGCCCTCAAACCTCGCGCTGGACGGGTTTTCGCACGCTGCTCTACAAGGAAGTGCTGCGCTTCTGGAAGGTCGGCTTCCAGACGGTGATGGCGCCCGTGATCACCGCGATCCTGTTCCTGCTGATTTTCTCGCACGTGCTCGACCGGCATGTCACCGTGTACGGCGACATCGGCTACACCACCTTTCTGGTGCCTGGCCTGATCATGATGTCGCTGCTGCAGAACGCCTTCGCGAACACCTCGTCATCGCTGATTCAG
Source organism: Azoarcus sp. (assembly GCA_013911595.1). Classification (GTDB taxonomy): domain Bacteria; phylum Pseudomonadota; class Gammaproteobacteria; order Burkholderiales; family Rhodocyclaceae; genus Pseudazoarcus. Next base: position 5,676 of record JACESY010000006.1, on the reverse strand, counting down.
AGCAAGATCACTGGCAACATCGTGTTCGTGCTGTTGCCGCCAATTTCGTATCTGGAGTTCTACTGCGCCTATGTCGGCGCGGCGATTCTGCGCGGCCTGTTCGTCGGCACCGGCGTGCTGCTGGCCTCGATGCCGCTGGTTGATGTGCCGCTGGCCTATCCGCTGTGGGTGTTGATGTTCGCGCTCGCCGGTGGCGCGATCCTCGGTTCGATGGGCGTCATCGCGGGCATCGTCGCGGAAAAGTTCGATCAACTCGCCGCCTTCCAGAACTTCCTGATCATGCCGCTGACGATGCTTTCCGGCGTATTCTATTCAATCCATTCGCTGCCCCCGCTGTGGCAGAGCGTCTCGCACGCCAATCCGTTCTTCTTCATGATCGACGGATTCCGCTACGGCTTCTTCGGCCAGTCCGACGTGTCGCCGTGGCTCAGTCTCGCGGTGGTGGGTGTGAGTCTGGCGGGCCTGGCGGCGATCACGCTCGCGCTGCTCGCGCGGGGCTACAAACTACGCAACTGAGCGCAACAGAGGAATTGCAGAACATGTTTCAAGCATCGGAAGTCGAGCGTTTGATCGCGAACGGGCTCGATTGCGAATTCATCGAGGTCAAGGGTGACGACGGCGTGCATTTCAGTGCGGTCGTGGTCAGCCCCACCTTTGAGGGAGTGTCCTTGCCGGACCAGCACCGCATGGTCAAGGCGACACTGGGTGACCGTCTGGACAGCGGCGAGATCCACGCCCTGGGTTTGAAGACCTATACGCCGGCGCGCTGGGCTGCGGTGCGTTCTTCGCTGGGGTACTGAACGCGGATGGACAAGCTGCTGATCGAGGGCGCGTCACGCCTTTGCGGGGAAGTCGCGATGTCCGGTGCGAAGAACGCCGCGTTGCCGTTGCTGTGCGCGGCCCTGCTCACGCGCGAGCCCGTGTGTTTTACCAACGTACCGCGTCTGAATGACATCGACACCCTGCTGCGGCTGCTCGCGCGCATGGGCGTCAAGTGCGAGCGCGACGGGGATACCGTGACGCTGGATGCGGCGCAGATCACCGAACCGGTCGCACCCTACGAAATGGTCAAGACCATGCGTGCGTCGATTCTCGTGCTCGGGCCGCTGCTCGCCCGTTGCGGCGAGGCGCGTGTATCACTTCCTGGCGGTTGCGCAATCGGTGCCCGGCCGGTGGATCAGCATATTCGCGGTCTGCAGGCGATGGGTGCGCAGGTCAGCGTCGAGCATGGCTATGTGCATGCGGTCGCGACCAGGTTGCGCGGCGCGCGCCTGGTCACCGACATGGTCACGGTCACCGGCACGGCCAACTTGATGATGGCCGCCACGCTGGCCGATGGTGAGTCCGTCATCGAGAACGCCGCGCGCGAGCCCGAGATCGTGGACCTGGCGCATTGTCTGAGTGCCATGGGCGCGCGTATCGAGGGCGCGGGCACCGACGTGATTCGCGTGCGCGGCGTCGAGCGTCTACACGGGGCCACGCACCGCATCATGCCCGACCGCATCGAGACCGGCACCTATCTGTGCGCGATTGCGGCCACCGGGGGCGATGCGCGGCTCACTCATACCTCGGCGGCCTATCTGGATTCGGTCGTCGACAAGCTCGTCGAGGCCGGATGCGAGATCACGCCCGAGCCCGATGCAATCCGCCTGCGTGCGCCGCGCCGCCTGAAGGCGGTGGATGTGCGCACTGCGCCGTATCCGGCTTTCCCGACCGACATGCAGGCGCAGTTCATGGCGATCAACACGGTCGCCGAAGGCTCGGCGGTGATCCGCGAGACCATTTTCGAGAACCGCTTCATGCACGCGGTCGAACTGCAGCGACTGGGCGCGGACATTGCGATCGACGGCAATACCGCCGTCGTGCGCGGTGTGGCCAAGCTCGAAGGCGCGACGGTGATGGCCACCGATCTGCGCGCTTCGGCCAGTCTGGTCATCGCCGGTCTGGTTGCCGAGGACGAGACCGTCATCGAGCGCATCTACCATCTCGATCGGGGCTATGAACGCCTCGAGGACAAGCTCGGGGCGCTGGGCGCGAAGGTGCGCCGCCAGAGCTGATCAGGCGGGCTGTTCGCTGGGCTGCGAGAGGACCTCGAGCACTTCGAGGCGCGTGCTGCGGCCTTCGACGGTCGGCCAGTCGATGATCTGTCCGGTCGACAGGCCGAGCAGCGCGCTGCCGGCCGGCGTAAATACGGAAATGCCGTCGTCCGGATGGCTGCGGTCGCCCGGCCAGGCGAGCACCAGCTCGCGTTCGCGCCCGCTGGGCAGTTCGCGGATGCGGAGTCGGCTCATCATCGTCACGACGTCGCCGGGCAGTGCCTGCGGCTCGACGATCTCGGCGCGATCAAGCTCGTCGCGCAGGCCGTCGAGGTCGCGGCGATTGCGCGCGGCAGGCGTGGCGAGCAAGCCCTCCAGGCGGTCGAGGTCGGTGCTGGAGACGATGATTTCGGGTTTCATGGCGGATTCCGTAACGAGATCAGCTTCAAAAAGACAAATGGCCGATCCGCGCCCAGCGCGGGTCAGCCATTTTCAAGCAGGCTATCACTTCCCCTGCCGGGTTACAATGTAGCCCTTTGCACCCTGCAAAGGAAGCGCTTCGTGTCCGGTATCACCATCGCCCTGTCCAAGGGACGCATCTTCGACGAAACCCTGCCGCTGCTCGAAGCCGCCGGCATCGTTCCGGTGGAGAATCCCGAGTCCTCGCGCAAACTGATCATCGGGACCAACCAGCCGGACGTGCGGCTGGTGATCGTGCGCGCGTCCGATACGCCGACCTACGTCCAGTACGGCGCGGCCGATCTGGGCATCGCCGGCAAGGACGTGTTGCTCGAACATGGCGGGGAAGGGCTTTACCAGCCGCTGGACCTCGAAATCGCACGCTGCCGCCTGAGCGTTGCCACGCGCGAGGGGTTCGACTACGAAACCGCGTCGCGTCCGGGCGGTCGAATCCGCGTCGCGACCAAGTACATCGAGAGCGCCAAGGCGCACTTCGCCGAGAAGGGGGTTCACGTGGACCTCATCAAGCTCTACGGCTCGATGGAACTGGCGCCGCTGGTCGGTCTGGCGGACGCCATCGTGGACCTGGTCTCCACCGGCGGTACGCTGCGCGCCAACGGGTTGGTGGAGGTCGAACATATCCGCGAAATCAGTTCGCGCCTTGTGGTGAATCAGGCCTCGCTGAAACTCAAGCACGGGCAGATTCAGCCGATGCTCGACGCTTTCTCCCGCGCCATCGGCAAGAGGGAAGCCGCATGACCATCCGACGCATGGATGCCCGTGAGCCGGGCTTTCTCACCGATCTCGATGCGCTGCTCGCCTTTGAAGGCGGGGCCGATGCGCGTATCAACGACGCCGTCAGTGAAATCCTGTCCGCGGTACGTACCACGGGCGATCCTGCCGTCATCGAGTACACCCGCCGCTTCGACCGTCTTGACGTGTCGGGCATGGCGCAACTCGAGTTGCCGCATTCGGAGCTGAAGGCAGCGCTCGACAGCCTGTCGGTCGAGCAGCGCGAAGCCCTGCGTGAGGCTGCCGACCGCGTGCGCCGCTACCACGAGCGCCAGACCGCCGAATCCTGGAGCTACACCGAGGAAGACGGCACGCGTCTGGGCCAGAAGGTCACACCGCTCGACCGCGTCGGCCTGTACGTGCCCGGCGGTCGCGCGTCCTACCCGAGCTCGGTGCTGATGAACGCGATTCCGGCCAAGGTCGCCGGCGTCAAGGAACTCATCATGGTCGTGCCCACGCCCGGCGGTGAGAAGAACCCGCTGGTGCTGGCCGCGGCCGCCATCACCGGCGTGGACCGCGTGTTCACGATCGGTGGCGCGCAGGCGGTGGCCGCGCTCGCCTACGGCACGCAGACCCTGCCGCAGGTCGACAAGATCGTCGGTCCCGGCAACGCCTATGTGGCCGAAGCCAAGCGCCGCGTTTTCGGCACCGTCGGCATCGACATGGTGGCCGGCCCGTCCGAGGTGCTGATCATCTCCGATGGCAGCGGCAACCCGGACTGGGTGGCGATGGACTTGTTCGCACAGGCCGAGCACGACGAACTGGCGCAATCCATCCTGCTTTGCACGGATGCCGATTTCATCGAGGCGGTCGCTGCCAGCATCGAGCGCCTGCTTCCGACCATGCCGCGGCGCGACACGATCGCGACCTCGCTGAAGAACCGCGGTGCGCTGATCCATGTTGATTCGCTTGAGCAGGCCTGCGCGATCGCCAACCGGATCGCGCCCGAACACCTTGAATTGTCGTTGGAGAATGCCGGGCAGTGGGTCGATCACATCCGCCACGCCGGTGCAATCTTCGTCGGCCACTGGTCGGTCGAGGCGCTGGGTGACTACTGCGCCGGGCCCAATCACGTGCTGCCAACCATGCGCAGCGCGCGTTTCTCGTCGCCGTTGGGTGTGTATGACTTCCAGAAACGCACCAGCATCATCGAGATTTCCGAGGCCGGTGCGCAGAAGCTCGGCCGTGTGGCGTCCATCCTCGCCCATGGCGAGGGCCTGCAGGCGCACGCGCGCTCGGCGGAGATGCGACTGAAGTAGTCTTCGTTACGCCATTGAATGCGAACGGGGCGCCTGATCAGGCGCCCCGTTCGTTTGCGTCGCATGAAGATGCTTCAGGTGCTCAGGATGTCCTTAAGTGCGGCGACCAGATTTGCGCACTGCGCGTCCGTGCCGATGGTGATGCGCAGGAACTGATCGATGCGCGCCTTGGTGAAGTGGCGAACCAGGATGGCACGTTCGCGCAGGGCCTTTGCCAACTTCGCCGCGTCATGGTCGGGGTGGCGGGCGAAGACGAAGTTGGTCGCCGACGGTAGTACCTCGAAGCCCAGGCTTTCCAGAGCCTGCGTCAGTCGTTCGCGACTGGCGACGACCTTGTCGCAGGTCGCGACGAAATACGCTTCGTCCTCGACCGAGGCGATCGCGCCGGCCAGTGCCAGACGGTCGACAGGGTAGGAATTGAAGCAATTCTTGACCCGCTCGAGTGCCTCGATCAGGTCGGCGTGGCCGATCGCATAGCCTACGCGCAGGCCCGCGAGCGCTCGCGACTTCGAGAAGGTGTGCACCACCAGCAGGTTGGGGAAATGCTCGGTCAGTGCGACCGCGCTCTCGCCGCCGAAATCCACGTAGGCCTCGTCCACCACGACCACGCACTGCGGGTTGGCAGCGACGATGCGCTCGACCTCGGCCAGCGGCAGTGGCCGGCCGGTGGGCGCATTCGGATTGGCGAAGATGATGGCGCCTGCGCGCGCGTGCTCGCGCGGCAGATAATCGTCGGCGCGGATGCAGAAATCCTCGTCGAGGGCTATGGTCTCGTATTCGATGCCGTAGAGCCCGCAATACACTGGATAGAAGCTGTAGGTGATGTCGGGCATCCACAGCGCGCGTTCCTGCTTGAGCAGGGCCTGGAAGATGTGGGCCAGCACTTCGTCGGAGCCGTTGCCCACGAAGACCTGTTCCGGTTTCACGCCGAAGCGGCGGGCGAGCGCTTCGCACAGTCCGTGGCTGCTCGGGTCCGGGTACAGGCGCAGACCGTCGTCGGCAGCATCGCGGATGGCGGACAGCGCAGCCGGCGACGGGCCATACGGGCTTTCGTTGGTATTGAGCTTGTTCAGGCGCTCGACGCGCGGCTGTTCGCCGGGTACATAGGGCTCGAGGCCGTGGACGATGGC
>JACESY010000059.1 GCA_013911595.1 Azoarcus sp. | reverse complement strand
GACAGGGCCAAGGGCTCGCGCGGCGAACACCACGGCGACGGCGCTCGCCACGAACAGCGTCGTCACGGCGATCACGAGCACGGCCACGGCCGCGGCTGAGCAAGCGGCACAAACGAAACGGCCACCCCTCGGGGTGGCCGTTCTCCATCCGGGCGGCCGGTTTCAGGCGCGCGCGAACGCCGCGTCGATCTCGGCGCGCAACGCAGCGTAGTCGTTGGTCACCGGATACTGCGGGAACTCGCGGATGACGTTCTCCGGCGGATGGAAGAGGATGCCGCCGTGGGCCTCGCCGAGCATCGCCGTATCGTTGTACGAGTCGCCCGCCGCGACCACGGTGAAATTCAGTTCCTTGAAACGACGCACCGCCTCTCGCTTCTGGTCGGGCATGCGCAGGCGGTAGTTCACTACCCGTCCCGCGTCGTCCGCTTCCAGACTGTGGCAGAACAGCGTCGGCCAGCCGAGCTGGCGCATCAGCGGGTGGGCGAACTCGTAGAAGGTATCGGACAGGATCACCACCTGATAGTCCGCGCGCAACTGGTCGAGGAAGGCGCGCGCGCCATCCATCGGCGCCATCGTCGCGATCACCTCCTGAATCTGCGGCAGACCCAGATCGTGCCTGGCGAGGATGTCCAGGCGGTAGCGCATCAGCGTGTCGTAGTCCGGCTCCTCGCGCGTGGTGCGGCGCAACTCCGGCACGCCGGCGCGCTCGGCGAATTCGATCCAGATTTCGGGGACCAGCACACCTTCGAGGTCGAGACAGACGATTTTCACGTTCAGGCCTTGTGTTGGAAAAAGTGCGCGCGATTGTAGCACCGGCCGCGATCGGTCAACAGCGGCCGGCACCGCGCGTACAGCGCCCCGCCACCTGTCTCTCCGACGCAACACAAGCGAAACATTTCCGCAACATCAAGAAACCCTGATAGGGTCATCCCTTATGATTGCAACGTTTTGTTACGGCACCGACCGATCGAGAATACGTTCATGAAAATCCGCCTGGTCTTGACCTTCGCCATGATCGCGTACCTGTCGCTGCAGGCTGCACCGGCCAGCGAAGTGATCATCACCGGCGCGCCGATGGACCTCAGGGAGGCTCCGTTCCGCACTGCGCCAGTCAGCACGACGCTACCGGCCGACGCTCGTGCGGCGCCGCTGCGCGTCGAAGGCGAGTTCATCGAAGTCGAACTGCCCGGAACCGATGTTCATGGGTGGCTGCACATCGCGGACGCAGACACCCCTCGCGACGCGGTCACACGCACGTTCACCCCGACCGATTCGGCATGGACGACACTCGGCCAGATTGGCTATCCGGCCGGCTGGACCTTTGAGGACCTGGAGGCCGGGCACCAGCAGAACTTCCGCTTCCCGTTGCCGCGCGTCGCCGAGGTCGAATCGGCGACCTTCCGCCTGGGCTTCAACCGGATTGCCGACCTCGTCCGGTATTCGGTCCTGCGGGTAGAGGTCAACGGGCAGCCGGTTCGCTCCAACATCCTGTCCAGCGACGGGATGCGCTGGATCGACGTACCGGTCCCGACCGACATCCTTGATGGCAACGAGCGCGGCTTCATCGACCTGACGCTCACGGCGTCCAGCCTGACGAGCGACGACAGTTGCCGAACGGACCAGCGCAGACGGGCGAGCTTCCTGCACATCAACGCCGACAGCGGCCTGTCGTTGAAGCTCGGCGAATCGCCGGCCACGCTCGCAGGCGCCTGGGAACGACTCCCGAACCGTGTGACGGTGAGCCTCTCGGCGCAGCCGGATGCGGCGTCATGGGCCTCGGCCTTGGCAATCGTTCGCCAACTCGCACGCGAACACAAGGAAGTGCGCATCGCCCGCCTGCCCCGGCTCGGCGACATCGTCATCGCGCCGCGCGCCGAGATCGACACCGCGATCGCCGACCGGCCCGGCGGCGTCGAAGCAATCGAATCAGCCGACCCAACACGAAATGCCGTGTTGCTTGAACTCCCCGAAGGACAAACTCTTGTGTTCTCGCCGGACGGCGAGGACTGGCCGGCAGGTCTTGTCGAATTCGGATGGATCGACGCCGCGGCCGATCGCGAACTGAACGTGCGAGCAGCCGGACCCATCGCGCCGCACCCACTACCGGCATCGCTGGAGGAGGCGTCATTCGAGTTGCTCGGGGCCGAAACCGAAGCTCGCGAAGTGTATCGCAGCGCCGAGTGGCGAATTCCGATGGGCGCCGATCGTATCCCTGCCGGCCGCGTGCCTGCGCGCATGCGACTCGTCGTCAACAGCCCGGAGCTGACCGACGAGCGGCCGATGATGCTTTATGCATACGTCGGCGACGTTCTGCAAGACGTGCGTCGCCTCCAGGGGGGCCGGGAGGAGTTCACGCTGCATTTCGGTCGCGACGTGCGCCGGGGCGTGCCCGAAGATCTCCGGCTGATCGTGCGACGCGACCTCGAGATCGACGATTGCGTCGCACCTGCCAGCGGCTACCCGGTGCAGATTGCGGCCGGCAGCAGCATCGTGTTCGAGCCCCAGGATCGGGCACCGCAGGATTTCGGTGATCTGCCCCGGTATTTCGCGGCCGGAGCAGAATTGATCATCGATCCGCGCGCGCTGGGGAACGCCGAATCGTCGCTGGTATTCATCGCCAACCTGATGAACGCGAATCGGTATCCACGGGTGCATGAGAACGTGCACATCGGCAACCCGACACCGACTCCGTCGGGGCCGTTCATCCTTGTTTCCGACGATCCGAACAACATCACCGAACAGTCGGTGCATTTCGATCGGGGTCAGATCGTGGTGCGCAGGCCGGATGGACCGATTGTCCTCAACGCCAGCGCGCCACGCGGCGTCTCGGTCATACAGATGGTGGAACACGGTGAGCATCATGGCCTGTGGGTGCGTCCTCCGGCTTCGGGAAGAATGCCGAACGCCGCGGAGGAAATGCTTGCCCTGACCTTCGACACGGTCGCATTCATCGACAACAAGGGCCTGGCACTGAGCCTCTCGCCTCATCAGTCGGACTTCGCGCTCGTGACCTACCCCGAGCATCGCGACTGGCTCGACCTGCTCGGGACCTACCGCTACTGGCTGATGGCCCTGGGCTGGCTGGTGGTGATCGGACTTCTCGCCCACCTCTACCTCAAGGTTCGCAGTCACAAGAAGGCGCGCTGAGCGATGTCGAATGCAGTCGAGAACAATCCGTTCGTCGGCCGGGGCCGCATCGGCGACGCGCTGATCGCGCAGGGTGTCCTGACACCGGAAACCCTCGACGAAGCGCTGGTCCTGCAGCGCCGCTGGGGGTCGAGGCTGGGCGACATCCTGCTTGCGAAAGGCTGGGTCCATACCCAGGCCTTCTACGGCGCGCTGGCCCGACATTACGATCGCCCCTTCGTTGACCTGATGAAAGAGGCGCCCGATTTCTCGCTGATTCAAAGCGATCAAGTCACGCGTTATCTCGAACTGTTGCTGCTGCCATGGCGTCGCGACGGCGAGCGCGTCATCGTCGCCATCGCCGATCCGAGCGACGAAGCGGTAACGTTCGCCCAGCAGGCCTTTGGCGAGAACGTGGAGTTCGTCATCACGTCGAAGTTCGACATCATGTGGCTGTTGCAGCGCAACGCCAACGAGTTCCTCAGCGAGATGTCGGTCAGCCGACTCGCTCAGCGCAAGCCGGAGCAGTCGGCGATCGAGGTATTCACGAATCCCCAACTCGTCGCAGTCGGCGTTGTGGCCGCCACGTTTCTGGCCGCGCTGACGATCTGGCCGATCGCCACGCTGGTCGCGCTGAACCTGTTCACGGCCCTGCTGCTGTTCGGCAACTTCGGTTTTCGCGCACTCCTGATCTGGATCGCCGGGGAGCGCAAGATCGACGTCAGGATCACGTCGGAAATGGTCGAAGCACTGCAAGACCACGAACTGCCGACGTACACGATCCTGGTTCCGATGTACAAGGAACCCGATACCCTCCCGATCCTGACCGCAGCGATCCGGCGTATGGACTACCCGCTGTCCAAGCTCGACATCAAGCTGATTCTGGAAGAAGACGACGAGGAGACCATCGAGGCGGCCAAGAGCCTGGGCCTCGAGGGCATTTTCGAGATCATCCGGGTTCCCCACTCCCTTCCCAAGACCAAACCGAAAGCGTGCAACTACGCCCTGCACTTCGCCCGGGGCGAGTTCGTCACGATCTTCGACGCCGAGGACAAGCCCGAACCGGACCAACTCAAGAAGACGCTGTGCGCCTTCCGCATGGCGCCCGAGAACACCGCCTGCATCCAGGCGCGGCTGAACTACTTCAACAGCGACGAGAACTGGCTTACGCGAATGTTCACGCTCGAATATTCGCTGTGGTTCGATTTCTACCTACCGGCCCTCGAGGCCCTGCGCATCCCGATCCCGCTCGGAGGCACGTCCAACCACTTCAAGATGTCGGTGCTGCGCGAAGTCGACGCCTGGGATCCGTACAACGTCACCGAGGACGCCGATCTGGGCATTCGTGTGACACAGCTCGGATACCGCGTCGGTGTCGTCAACTCGACCACCTTCGAGGAGGCCAACAACCGCATCGGCAACTGGATCCGACAGCGATCGCGCTGGCTCAAGGGCTACATGCAGACCTACCTCGTGCACATGCGAAAGCCCCTCGAGTGCTATCGCAAGCTCGGACATGTCGGCTTCTGGGGCTTCCAGTTCTTCATCGGCGGCACGGTACTCACAACCCTGCTCGTGCCCTGGCTGATGGTCATGTACGTGTACTGGCTGGTCACCGCGACGACCGCATTCAACGCAATCTTTCCACCGATCGTGCAATACCTGAGCCTGGCCAACCTGCTGCTGGGCAACGGGCTGTTCATCTACATAACCGCACTGGGGGCGTTCAAACGCGGCTATTTCAAGCTGATCCCGTTCGCCTTGACCGCGCCCTTGTATTGGGTCCTGATCTCGATCGCCGCCTACAAGGGGCTATGGCAGCTGATCCACAACCCGTTCTTCTGGGAGAAGACCGACCACGGCCTGACGAACTACGAACACACCGACCTGCACCACGCGGGCGGGGAGGCGCGGCCGTGAGGAACCGGCAGGTCTCGCCCACGACGATCTGGATCTGGGTCGCGCTGTCCACACTGATCGGCACCGCGACCGTATGGATCCTCGATCACGGCTATGCCAGCGAGCAAGCGCTGTTTCGCTGGTCGCAGATCACGATGGCGCTGGACGCGTCGGAACTGCACCTGGAGAGCATCGGACTCGTTTATCCGCATGCTCCGCTCTACCTGCTCGCACCGTTCTACTACCTGCCGGGCCTCGCCACACCGTTTGCCCCGTATCTCGCATCCGTCCTCACCGGGGGCGCACTGCTGACCTTGTGGTACCACCATCTGCGGCTGCGCAGCTTCCCGCTGTTCACCGCGACCGCGATGGTGTTGCTGGTGGCCATGCATCCGGTATTCCTGTGGGCAGCCACTGGCGGCACGGAGAAAACACTGAGCCTGCTCGTCTTCTACCTCATGTGTGTGGCCTGCGTGCGCCTGCTGCGTGTCGGCGACGTGCGCTCGATCATCATGCTCGGTGCGGTGCTCGCCCTTTACTTCTTCGTCGACGAACGCACCGCCTTTCTGTTCATGGCGCTTTTGCCGATGCTGCCCTTCCTCGCACCGATGCGCATGCTGCGGGCCTCCATGCTGAGCACCTTCCTGCTCATCAGCCTGCCGTCGGTGATCGCGGTGCTGTCCTGGGTCTACCTGAACTGGCTCTTTCATGGCGATCCGCTGCATTTCCTGACCTCGCCCGAATCGGCCTTCATCGGCGCGCGGCAATCCATCCACGAGACTCCATGGCTCAAGGCATACGGCGGCGAGTTCTTCGAAGCACTGGGCGCGACGACACTCATGGCGCTGCTGACGATTCCCGCCTTCGGCTGGGTGCTCTATCGCTTGCGGGCGCGTCGACGCATGCTGGTGGGGATGATCATCCTGGGGCTGCATCCGGTCCTTGCTGCTGCGCTCGCAACGAAGAGCTATTTCGTCGAACATCCGCTCGATTTCGTGTTTCTCGCGCTCGCTGCATTCATGAGCGCGATGCTGCTGATTCCCAAGGCATGGTCGCGCAAACCGCTCGCGCCCATCTGCTGGCTTCTCGTGTCCTGGTTCGGCGGCTGGATGGCGCTCGACGTCATGCCCACGCGCGACATGTCGAGCTGGCGCAACGCGGCCAGCGGTATCGAGCAGCGCATCTCGGGACAGGCTGAGTCGCGCGTCGGACGGTGGCTCGATCGCAACCGCCTGACGACACTGATAGACAACCGGTCCGGCTACCAGGTGATCGCCGCCCGCGGAGACTCCGACGACCTGTGGCTGCCGTTCATGCATGAGTTCAAGCTTGCCGAACGCATGCGACTGGCCGGTGCCGAACAGGTCGTCGTGATCGACCCGAGTCATCCGCGGGCTACACGCGACCGCATTACATCGCGCTATCCATCCCTGTACGGCGGCGGCCAGCCAGGCTACGCCCTGGTCCTGGACGAGCCGCCATGGCGCGTCTATCGCCGCACCGACATCGACTGGCCGAGCAGCGAGGCGCGACCATGATCGGCCGCGCCTCCCCGGCTCTGGTGGCGGTCGCACTGCTGTCCGGCTGTGCAACGGAACGTCTCGACGGCGTGAACCTGCTGCAATCGCGCGAGGTGTCGTTCACGCAGCCGCAGACTTTCCAGTCGCTCCGAGCCGCGCGCGACCTGGGCGCCAACACGGTCGCCATCGTGACTTTCCTCGAGCAAGCGGCTCCTGAATCGATCCAGGTACGCAAATCGCACGCCGTGAGCGATGCACAGCTCGGCAGCGCGATCAGGGCCGCCCGGCGCGGTGGGCTGAAGGTTTTCGTCAAGCCACAATTGCTGGTCGGAGACGGCTGGGCAGGCTCCATCGACCCCGGCGACGACGCGGGCTGGCGCGTCTGGTTCGACGCCTACAGAACCCATCTCTTCGAGCTCGCCCGCCTGGCCGAGCGCGAAGAGGCCGACGGCTTCGTGGTCGGCACGGAGCTGCGCCTTGCCGCAGCGCGCGAGGAATGGATCGATGTCATCGCGCAGGTGCGCAACATCTTCTCCGGCACCCTGACCTACGCCGCCCACGGGATCGAGGGCCTGAACGAATTCCGTCACTGGCACCTCCTCGACCTCGCGGGCGTGACGCTGTACCCATCGCTCGGTGACAACCCGGATCGCAGCGCCATGCAGGCACACATCGACCTGGCCGCAGCTCAACTGAAAGTGGCAGCGAATCACATCGGCAAGCCCGTGTGGATCAGCGAAGTCGGCATCCAGAGCCGGCGCGGAGCGCAGTCCGAGCCGTGGGAATGGCGCCACGTGGACGCATCCTCGTCGGCCGATGCCAACCTGCAGGCGACGGTCATCGACCTGTGGCTCGAAGCCCTGGAAGGTGACTGGAATCACGGCGTCATGCTATGGGCATGGTCAAACGACCCGCAGGCGGGTGGGCCGGATGACCGCGACTATCTGCTGCAGAACAAGCCCGTAGAACGCATCATGATGTGCCACTGGAGGAACCGATGCTGAAACTCGCCCTCCCCGCATTCGTCGCTGTCGTCACGCTTGCGTATTCCGCGCCCACCACCGCCGGCGCCTGGCTGCGCTCGGAAGGTGAGTGGCTGCTCAGTACCAGCGTTGCGACCTCAAGCGCCGACTCGAGCTGGGACGACAACCGCAGGCGCTCGAGCGACCCGTGCACCACGCGCCGCCAGTCGCTCGACGTCTACACCGAGTACGGGTACTCCTACTATCACACGCTGTTCGCGTCCGCGGGCTTGGCCGACAAGCAGTGTCGCAGCGAGGAAAACGTGAGCGGACTGTCGGATCTGACCGTCGGAATCCGCGGCCGACTCGATCCGTTTCGTAACGGACGCAGTTGGGAAATCGCGCTGAAGTTGCCGATCTCGGGCGCCACGGCCGATGCCGAACGCCCCGGCGACGGGGAACTGGGTGTAGAAGCCGGCGTGCACTTCCGGCTCGCACCCGACCCTTACGAGAATCAGTTCATCAGCTACCGTGGCGGCATCTGGAGTTGGGGGGCAGGGATACGCGCATGGACTGGAGGCCTCGCTCATCAGGCTTGGACCTACGGTGGCTGGAGCCGCAGCCTCGACGACGGCTGGGGCATCTCGACCCGGTTGTCGGCTACCGTGTCGTTCGGCGGTCGCACGGCGTATTCGGACGGTTCGAAGGACAACGATTACGACAAGCTCACCGCATCGGTCGGCGTGCGCAAGAGCCTCACTCGCGACCTCGGCGTATCGGTCAGTGTGTCCAAGGCACTGTGGGGTCGCAACGCCGATCAGGACGTCGGGATTCGAGTCGGCATTTCGCGGATGTGGAGGTAGTACGTGTTCAATCAGCCATACGGCCTGGCCGTCACCATTCTGGCGTGCGCACTCGCGTCGTGCGCGCCGCTGCCGCGCGACACAACGAACGCCTCCGCCGACCGAACCGCGGCGGACAGCGCCACACACCTCTCGTTGCCCGAGGACATCCGCCAGGCGCTCGACCCGGCGGACTTCGACACCCGGCCAATTGAGCCGATCGAACTGCATCTGGCGATGAAGCCGCTCGATCGCGAAGTGATTTTTCGCAAGGAGCCGTTCGATACATCCTCGTTCCCGGTAAGACTGCAGCAGCCGGACGGATCCAGCGTCGAGGGCCGCGCCGAGGTCTCAGGCAGCTTCTCGCGTCGATTCCTCAAGAAGTCCATACGCATCGAGCTTGCCGGAGACGCGCGCTGGCATCACAACCGGCGGGTCTCACTCGATGCCATGGCCACCGATCCGAGCTACCTGCGCGAATGGGCGGCGTGGGATCTGGCGCATGCGCTGGGCATGACCGCACCCGATGTGCGCATGGTCAGGCTGCACATCAACGACGCCTACGTCGGTCCGTTCATGCAGTTCGACTGGATCGATCCGGCGATGATGGCGCGCCAAGGGCTGGGCTCGGATGGCGCCCTGTATCACCCGAAGGACGCCGAGTTCTGCGGCGGATTCGCCAATCCGGCGCGCGAAGAGCTGGCCCGCTGCTGGTTCGAGCTGGCGCCGCGGGGAGGCGGATACGCAGAACTGTCGCAGCTGGCTCGCGAACTGGCGGAGACGCCGGCGGCGGACTTCGACGACTATCTTGAGCGGCGCTTCGATGTCGATTCGGTCATCAACTGGGTGCTGCTCAATACCATCACCAGCAACACCGACACCTACAACAAGAACTACTTCCTGTATCTGAGCCGCAAGACCGGCAAGTGGCTGGTCGTACCGTGGGACTACGACCTGTCGTTCGGGCGCAATGCCGATCCCGCGCTGCCCTTTCCGCAGACGATCCTGAACGACAACTTCCAGTACTTCTACACACCCGAGCTCGGCAACGACAATCCGCTCAAGCAGAAGCTGCTGTCCAACCCGGCACTCTATGCGCGCTTCCAGGCCCGTCTGGCTCACGTACTGGGCGTCGCCCACGATACCCGAGCGCCTGACGACGCGTTCGGCTGGTTCGCCCCCGAGATCTTCCGCAGCCGCCTGGCCGACTGGGCCCGCACGCTACTGCCCGATGCGCAGCAGGATGTCCATAGTGCTACGTCGTCCGAAGACTTCATTCAGCATGTCGAGGCCCTCGACCACTACAACCTGCTGCGCTACACCGTGTTGCGCCACCAGGTACTCGGCACGACGGTCTTTGGCACCGCGCGCTGGCTCCCCTATCGCTCCTATCCGCTGCTCGAGGAAGCCGCACCGAACGCACCTGACGCACGCATGCGCACGCCGCTCGACCTGTCCGGGACGGTCGAACTGACCACGCCCGACGCCCGCGTCGCCGCCGTAGACAAGCAGTTCAGCCGCCCCGTCGGCATCTTCCGGCGGGGAACCGGCGGGGAGCCGGTTCGCGTGCGGATCGAGGCCGAGACCGAGCGCCGCCCCGCCGTCGTTCCTCCGGGAAAAGCGCCCGGGCAATGCATCGAGCGGACCTGGTTCGTGGACCTGAAGACCCCCGGTACAACGCTGACCACCGACCTGATCGTGGATTACCTCGAGGAAAGTTCCATCCATCACGAGGTCGGCTCAGGGATCGGCGATCAGAACCGACTGTCGCTATGGTCGCTCGCGGACGGCACGTGGACGGCGCTGCCGACACACGCCAACGCCACGTCGAAGACACTGACCACCCGCGACCTGTCCCTTCGTCCGGGCCAGGTCGAGAGGATCGTCGCGTGCGCCGACTGAACGCCGCCATCGACCGGACGCCGCTCCCGATCTCGGGAGCGTTGCGATGAGCGCGGAGACGTTCTTCGCGGAATTTACATCCTGGGTCCAGACCCTGGGCTGGCCACTGGCCGCGGGCGCGGTGCTCCTGGTGTGGAGCCAGGCGCGCAGGCTCGACCGCAACGTCCGTCTGCACGCCTTGATGATGGGCCTGTACTTCTTCCTCATCATCGCCACATTCTGGATGCTCAAGCCGGTCAAGAAGACCCTGCTGCTGACCCATTACGCCGACGGCGCGACATGGGCCGGCTGGAGCCTGGCCCCGGCCCAGATCGAACTGGTGGCGAAAGAGTTGAACATGGTCATCGCCTTGCTCGCCGCAATCACCTTCAGCCTGCTCGCACGCTGGCTGCGGCGTGCCACGTTTGCAGCAACCGTTACGGGAATCTTCCTCGCGACCTATGCGGTGTTCGCCTGCGTCGCCGACAACAGCAGCACGCTGACCGTCTGGACCTTCTATCTCGGCGGCGACCTGTTCGTCACGGCGATGGTCGCCGCATTTTTCGCCTTTCTGAACGACAGCGAGGATCCGTTCGCCGCAAGACGCCTCTACGGCCTGATCGGGCTCGGTGGCGTGCTCGGCGGCGCCGTCGGGTCGACTTTCATCTCGACGCATGTGCGCCTGCTCGACGCGGCCAGCGTCTCGGGACTTGTCTGCGCCTCGGCGCTCGCCATCATGTTGCTGATTGCGGGTGCCGGCCGAATCGTCGCACGCCACCCCCCACCGGAGCCACGACAGTCAATCAGCGACGACGCACCGGGCGTCCAGGCCGCATTTGCCGGAGCATCCCTGACGCTGCACTCGCGCTTCCTGCTGATGATCGCGGCCATCGTCGTGATCTACGAGATGGCCTCGACCCTCGTCGACTACCAATTCACCGCCACCGTGCTGCACTACGTCGCGCCATCGGATCTGGGCGCCCACTTCTCGAATGTCTTCGCGTTCACCAACCTCGCAGCAGTCGCCGTGCAACTCATGCTCACGCCCTGGATCCTGCGCCGCTACGGAGTCGGCACCGGGCTGATGCTGCTGCCCGCGGCACTCGGGCTGTGCGCGGCCGGGTTCTGGATCGCGCCGGTGCTGCTGTTCGGCAGCCTGCTCAATACCGCCGACAACGCCTTCGCCTACTCGCTCAACCAGTCCGCCAAGGAAATCCTCTACGTTCCCCTGTCGCGTGACGAAAAATATCGGGCGAAGGCCTTCATCGACATCTTCCTGTTGCGATCGGCAAAAGCCCTCGCCGTCGCTCTCGGACTTGCGTTGAGCGTGATTTTCGCTGGATTCGACAACATCCGCTGGCTGAGCCTCCTGGTGCTCGCCCTGCTCACCCTGTGGGTCCTGGCAGTGCGCTGGCTGGGTCGCGAATATCGTGTACTGGAACGTCAGACAGAACCGGACCCATCAAAGCTCGCGCACAGCACGGGCTGAACGACGCACGCGAACACGGCGACGCCGATCATCCGCGCTCGCTGGCGCGCATGCCGCGCCCGGCGGCATCCTCGCCGACCTCGGCGGCCAGGCGGCGCAGCAAGGTCTTGTCCTCGTCGAGCACCAGCGAAGCCTCGGCGTGCGCGCGGGACAGGCGTGCCAGACGCATCGCCGGCTCGCGGAAGTTCTCACCCATGCGCGCGAGCATCGCCAGTGTCTTGAGCAGGCGCATGTGCACTTCGACGAGCGACGCACCGTCGCGCGCAATCGGCGCGAACACGTCGTTGAAGAAGTCGCCCACGTCGAGCGTCGGCACGTGCACCCGCGGACACGGCACGTCGTCGCCGGGGCGAGCGTCGAAATGGGCGCACGCGGACAGCACGCGCACCGCGCGGCCGATGACGTCGATCGCGGTGGCCGGGTCGTTGACGGCGGGCGAGAGGGCACGCGAGGCGATCTCGGCGAGCACCGACAGGCCGAAACGCGGATCCTGATAGAAGGAGCGGCCGTGGTCGACGACGAAGGCGTCGACCACCAGCCCGGCGACATCGTCCGTGTCGTCTCCGGTGACCCATGCGACCGGCCGGCTCGGCTCGACATAGCTTCCCGGCACGGCAACAACGTAGATCTCGCCTGAATGAGCCTCGGCCCAGTCCTGCAGCACACCCACGTCGATGTGCTGCACGTAGCCGATGCGTTCGTCGAACAACGCCGTCGCGCCGTCCGGGATGTCGTCCGGGCCGGCCAGCAGGCGTGCGCCCAGGCACGGCGCCTCGACCCAGTTGGCGAGCGCCTCGGTCGCAGCCTCCTCGACGCGCCGCGTGGTGTCGTCAACGCGGCCGAAGGCCGACAGGTGCTGAATCCAGCGCAACAGCGTGACGACGATCAACACGATCACCCCGATCGTGAACACGAACAGCGTCACCCGCCCCTGCTCGCCATACAGCTCGGTGGCCAGCGCGACGATGCCCAGCAGCGCGAACAGGAAGCTGCCGATGAAGGTCGCCAGCACGTTCTGGGTGGTGGTGTCCTCGCGCAGCAGGCGGGTCGCGCGGGGCGTGACCTGGCTGGTCGCCGCACCATAGGCGGAGACCATCGTCGTGAGCGAGAACGTGGTCACGGCCAGCATGCTGCTGGCCAGAATCGACAGGATGTCGTCGACCGATCCGGCACCGATCATCGCCGCCAAATCATCCGGGATATGTTCGCGCAACAAGCCGGCCAGACCGACAGCGACCACTGCCATCAACGAGATCAACGCGGCGCGCACCCACAACCTGCGCGTGAACTGCATCCACACCCATTCCCAGCGCGAGGTCATGGCATTACTCCGGATTTCGGACACTGCGGCGATTCTTCGTCATCCGCGTGCGCAACACAATCGCCGCGCGCCAAGGTAGGGCGCTTTTCAGTCGGCAGGCATGGCCTCCAGGCGCTCTTCGATGTCGAGCCAGCGCGCTTCGGCCTCGTCGATGCTCGCGGCCAGTTCTGCCTGGCGCTTGAGCAGTGATTCGAGGTCGGCCGAAGCGGTACCGGTGTAGATCGCCGGGTCGCCCAGGCGCTCGTCGATCTGCTCCTTCTCGCGGTTCCAGGTCTCGAGTTTGCGATCGAGCTGGTCGCGCTCCTTCACCAGCGGACGGCGCTCGGCCAGGCGCGCCTTGCGCTCGGCAGCGGCCTCGGCGCGGTCCGCCTTGCGTGCGGCCTTGTCGGCCGCCTGATCCGGGCACTTGTCGGCGGCGGCCGCCTCGGTACGGCGCACGGCAAGCCAGTCGCGGTAGTCGTCCAGGTCGCCATCGAAGTCGGTCACGCGCCCGCCGTCAACAAGTACGAAACGGTCACAGGTCGCGCGCAGCAGCGCGCGGTCGTGCGAGACCAGCACCATCGCGCCATCGAACTCCTGCAGCGCGAGCGTGAGGGCGTGGCGCATTTCCAGGTCGAGGTGGTTGGTCGGCTCATCGAGCAGCAGCAGGTTGGGCCGGCTCCAGATCAGGATGGCCAGCGCCAGCCGCGTCTTCTCGCCGCCGGAGAAGGTGCCGCAGGGGACGGTGGCCGGCGTCGCAGTGCCACCCTCGCCGTCGCCACGGAAATCGAAGCCACCCAGGTAGTCGCGCAGATCCTGCTCGCGCGCGGCCGGGTCAAGACGCATCATGTGCTGCAGGGGCGATTCATCGGTTCGCAGGGTTTCGAGCTGATGCTGGGCGAAATAGCCCGTCTCCAGCCCCTTGCCCTCGCTGCGCGTGCCGGCCGTCAGCGGCAGGTGAGCAGCGAGCAGCTTGATCAGCGTCGACTTGCCCGCACCGTTGCGCCCGAGCAGGCCGATGCGCTCGCCCGGCCGCAGTTGCATGCGCAGCCCGGAGAGCACGGTGGTGTCCCCGTAGCCGGTCGCGCCCTCCTCGATCTGCAACAACGGGTCGGGCGCCGGCGGCGCGTCCCGGAAGACGAACGTGAACGGCGAATCGACGTGGGCCGCGGAGATGCGCTCCATGCGTTCGAGCGCCTTGATGCGGCTTTGCGCCTGGCGCGCCTTGGTGGCCTTGGCGCGAAACCGGCGCACGTAGTCTTCCATGTGCGCGATCTCGCGCTGCTGACGCTCGAACATGGACTGCTGCTGCGCCAGCCGCTCGGCGCGCTGACGTTCGAAGTCCGAGTAGCCACCCGAGTACAGCGTCACGCGTCGGTTCTCGATGTGCAGCACATGGCTCACGCAGGCGTCGAGAAAATCGCGGTCATGCGAGATCAGCACCAGCGTGCCACGGTAGTTGGCGAGCCACTGTTCGAGCCAGATCACGGTGTCCAGGTCGAGGTGGTTGGTGGGCTCGTCGAGCAGCAACAGGTCGGAGCGGCACATCAGTGCCTGCGCGAGATTGAGCCGCATGCGCCAACCGCCGGAAAAATCCGACACCGGCCGTTCGAGGTCGGTCGGCAGAAAACCCAGCCCATCGAGCAGCGCGGCCGCGCGCGCATGCGCCGCATAGCCACCGATCTCGCCCAGGCGCGCGTGCAACTCGCCAATGCGCGCGCCCTCGTGCGCGGCTTCGGCTGCCGCCAGCCGGGCCTCGATCTCGCGCAACTCGGCATCGCCGTCCATCGTGTACTCGAGCGCGGTCTGCGCCAGCGCGGGCGTCTCCTGGGCGACGTGAGCGATGGTCCAGCCGGGAGGCATGTCCAGATCGCCCTGATCCTGATGCAGCTCATCGCGCAGCAGCGCAAACAGGCTGGACTTGCCGCTGCCATTGGCACCGGTCAGGCCGACGCGCCAGCCGGGATGAATCTGCAGGCTGGCGTCTTCGAACAGCGTTGTGGCGCCACGGGCGAGGCGCAAATTGCGAAACTGGATCACGTGGAACGCATGCAAGGGGAGGCAAAGACGGTATTCTATCGGTCTTGGACGCTGCGGTCCCGACCGGACCGTCCCGACCGCGTGCGGAACCCACACCTCACGGACCCATGATGCCCAAAAGCTTACTGCTCGCCGTCCTGCTCTCCCATGCCTTGTTCGCCGTCGCCGACGAAGATTCCGAAGCCGTGCTCGCGCGCGCGCAGGATCTGATCGAGCGCGGTCAGGCCTTGCGCGAGAAGGCCGAGGAGCGCTTCAGTCGCGCCGAAGTGATCTGCTACAAGGTCTTCCTCGTCAATTCCTGCCTCAGCGCAGCGCGCGAAAAGCGGCTCGAGATGATCCAGGAGGCGCGCAACCTCGAAATGTCGGGCAAGCGGCTGGAGCTCGAGGAGAAGCGTCGCCAGGCCGAACTGCGCGGCGCGCCGTCGAAGCTGGAGGACCGCCCGGTCCCGCAACCGACCGAGATCCCCGTCGCCGAACCCGACCCGGAAGCGGAAGAGTTGCGCGAGGAGCGCCGCCGCGCTGCCGAGGAGGCCGAGGCGCGCGACGCCGAGGAACGCGCCCGCCGCGAGGCCGAACTGGCCGAGGAGGTCGAGCGCCGCGAGCAACGCCAACAGGAGATCGAGCCCCAGCCCGAGACGGATGAATTCGCCCCGCTGATGACCCCCGAGGAGGCCGAGCGCCTGCGCGAGCAACGGCGTCGCGCCGCCGATGAAGCCGAGCGCGCGCTCGAAACCCCCGGAATGGACGAGGCAGAAGCCGAACGTCTACGCGAGGAGCGCCGCCGCGCTGCCGAGGAGGCCGAGGCGCGGGCACGCGAAGAGCGTGAGCGGCGCTTCGGCGAAGAGCCCGAGCCTGAACCGGAGCAGCCCGAAGCCGCTCCGCCCGCGCCCGCATCGGACCCCGACCAGCTCAGGGTGGACCCGGCTCTGATCCAGAAGAAGACGCCGGATACCGCACCGCGTCCGGACCCGGCACCCGAACCCAAGCCAGCCCCGGAGCCCGTGCCAGTGCCAGAACCGGCGCCAACGCCCGAACCGGCACCGATGCCCGAGTCCGTTCCCGAGCCGGAACCCGTCCCGGCGCCGGAGCCCGCACCCGTGCCCGATTCGGAACCGATGCCCGAACCGGCTCCGACGCCCGAGCCCGAACCCGAATCGCCGCGGATGCCCGACGCCGAGCCGATGCCAGAAGCCGTGCCGACACCGGAACCGGCCCCCGCGCCGCGCCCCGAGCCCAAGGCACTGCCCAAGCCCGCGCCTGCGCCTACAGAGCCGGCCGGACTCGACGACATCACCCCGTCGCAGCTGCCTCCGGCCCCGACCGAGCCCAAGAACCTGCCGCTGCCGATGCCTGCCCCGGGCGAAGAAGCTCGCTTGGCAAAACCGCCGGCGGGCAACCCCTGTCT
>JACESY010000058.1 GCA_013911595.1 Azoarcus sp. | reverse complement strand
ATTGCTGCACACCATGCTGCGAGTAGGCGACCTCGAACGCTCGATCGAGTTCTACACCCAGGTCCTGGGCATGGACCTGCTGCGCCGCTCCGAAAACCCGGAGTACGAATACTCGCTGGCCTTCGTCGGTTTCGACGGCGGCAACCCCGGTCAGGCCGAAATCGAAATGACCTACAACTGGGGCCAGAGTGAATACGACATGGGTACGGCCTACGGCCACATCGCGCTGGGCGTCGACGACATCCACGCCGCCTGTGAGCGTATCCGCGCGGCCGGCGGCAACATCACGCGCGAACCCGGCCCGGTCAAGGGCGGCAAGACGGTGATCGCCTTCATCACCGACCCGGACGGCTACAAGATCGAGCTGATCGAGCGCAAGGACGACAGTGGCACAGGGCAGGGCCTGCGCTGATTTGTGCATGCCGACGACAAAACGCCGACCCTCGGGTCGGCGTTTTTCATGGACGTTGGTGGGCCGTGCAGGACTTGAACCTGCGACCAAGCGATTATGAGTCGCCTGCTCTGACCAACTGAGCTAACGGCCCGCAATGCGGAAAAAAACGCCGCCCGGGATGGGGCGGCGTGTTGGATCAGCTCTCGTTGTCGAGGAAGCTGCGCAGCCGCTCGGAGCGACTGGGGTGGCGCAGCTTGCGCAGGGCCTTGGCTTCGATCTGACGGATGCGCTCGCGTGTGACGTCGAACTGCTTGCCGACCTCTTCGAGCGTGTGGTCGGTGTTCATCTCGATGCCGAAGCGCATGCGCAGCACCTTGGCCTCGCGGATGGTCAGCGAATCGAGCACGTCGGAGGTGGCTTCGCGCAGGCTCGAGACCATGGCCGCATCGGCCGGCGCCAGCGTGGCCTGATCCTCGATGAAGTCGCCCAGATGCGAGTCGTCGTCGTCGCCGATCGGCGTCTCCATGGAGATGGGCTCCTTGGAGATCTTCATGATCTTGCGGATCTTCTCCTCGGGCATCTCCATCTTCTCGGCCAGCGTCGCCGGATCGGGCTCGAGGCCGGTCTCCTGCAGGATCTGGCGGCTGATGCGGTTCATCTTGTTGATGGTCTCGATCATGTGCACCGGGATGCGGATGGTGCGCGCCTGGTCGGCGATCGAGCGCGTGATGGCCTGGCGAATCCACCATGTCGCGTAGGTCGAGAACTTGTAGCCGCGGCGATATTCGAACTTGTCCACCGCCTTCATCAGGCCGATGTTGCCTTCCTGGATCAGATCGAGGAACTGCAGACCGCGGTTGGTGTACTTCTTGGCGATGGAGATCACCAGGCGCAGGTTGGCCTCGGTCATCTCGCGCTTGGCGCGACGCATCTTGGCTTCACCCGTGGACATCTGACGGTTGATGTCCTTGATGTCCTTGAGCGAGATGCTGGTCACGTCCTGCAGTTCGATGAGCTTCTGCTGCTCCTCGACCACCGCGGGGTGCACGCGCATCAGGCCATCGGTGTAGCCCTTGGCGATGGCGATCTCGCGCTTGAGCCAGTCCAGATCGGTCTCGTGACCGGGGAAGGACTTGATGAAGTGCGGGCGCGGCATGCCGGCGCGATCCACGCACAGGCGCAGGATCTGACGCTCGTGGCCGCGCACCTGCTCTACCATGTGGCGCACCGAATCGCACAGGCGCTCGATGGTCTTGGCCGTGAAGCGGATCGACAGCAGGATGTCGGAAATCTGCCGCTGCAGATCGTTGTACTCGTCCGTCTTGCCGTTGCCCTGGGCGAGGATGGCCTGCTGACGGTCGTGCAGCTCGCTGATCTGGACGAAGCGTTCGAGCACCTCGGTCTTGAGCTTGAGCAGGTTGGCCGCGTTGATGCTCGCTTCCTTGTCCGCAGCGGTGGCCTCGTCGTCCTCGTCCGAGTCATCGGAATCGTCGTCGTCGCCCGAGTCGGACAGATCGTCGTCATCGTCGGCGTCGGCGTCATCCTCGTCGGCGTCCAGGCGCGCGTCCTCGCCGGTGTCCGGCTCGACCAGCCCGTCCACAAGCTCTTCGACGCGCATCTCGTCGGCGCCGATGCGCTCGGCCGCGTCGAGCATCTCGACGATGGTGCTCGGGCAGGCGGAGATGGCCTGCACCATGTGCTTGAGGCCTTCCTCGATGCGCTTGGCGATCTCGATCTCGCCCTCGCGCGTAAGCAGCTCGACCGTGCCCATTTCGCGCATGTACATGCGCACCGGGTCGGTGGTGCGGCCGAATTCCGAGTCCACCGAGGACAGGGCCTGTTCGGCTTCCTCTTCGGCGGTCTCCTCGTCGACCGAGGTCGGCACGTTGTCCGACATGAGCAGGTCTTCGGCGGCCGGAGCCTCATCGAATACCTGGATGCCCATGTTGTTGAAGGTGCCGATGATGCCTTCGATCTGTTCGGCGTCCGCGACGTCGTCAGGCAGGTGGTCGCTGATTTCGGCGTAGGTCAGGTAGCTACGCTCCTTGCCCAGGGCGATCAGCGCCTTGAGCTGGGTGCGACGGACCTCGGGGTCGAGCGCAGCCACCGCAGCGGCGTTCGCTTCGACCGTGGTCTCGGCCTTCTTCCTGCTTCGGGGGGTGCGCCCCTTGGGGCTGTCCTTGCGCGAACCCTTGGCATTTTCGCGGGCCATGGCACTCCTTGAATCGTGCGGTTTGGTTTTGGAAAACCGTGAATTATAGAACAAATATCAGCTTTTGCCGGAACTGCGCAGGCGATGCTTCTCTGCGATCAGCTCAGTCAGCCGTTTGCGCTCGGCCGCGTCGAGGCCGTTTGAGCGCTCGCGGTCGGTCAAATCGCGGATGTCGTGCTCGATGCGGTCGGCGACCAGCTTGTGCAGCGTGTCCTCGAACATTGTCTCGACGACGCTTTCATCGTAGTCTGCGCCGACCAGTTCGGCCGCAGCCGCCGAGACCGTGCGGTGATGCGGGCTGTCGCGGAAGAACTCGAGCACTTGCGCGATGCCGCCCGAAGGCAGGGTCTCGCCGATGCTCGCCGCGTCGGCCAGAACGAGCAGGGCGCGCCCGGCCTCGTCGTCTTCGGGAATCAGGTCGATCGGCACGCGCGCGATCCACGCGGGCTGCTGCAGGATGATTCGCAGCAGGGTTGCGTTGGGGCCGTTCGGGCGGTGCCGTGGAGCCTGTCGGGCGGGTGCGCGGCGCGGTGTCCGCGTGCGTTCGTAGGCGCTGCGCCGCGCCGGGCCTTGCGCGCTGCGCGCGATGCCCCATGCGCGCTCGACCTCGTCCTGTGTCAGGCCGCCGGATTCGGCGACTTCCTTGATCAGTTGCAGGCGCAGCAAGGGCGCGCCGACGCGGGTCACCAGCGGCTTGGCGTCGTGCACCAGGCGCGCCCGGCCCTCGGCGGTGTCGAGCGCGCAGTCTGCGGCCAGAGAATCCATCAGGAACTGGGTCAGCGGTGTCGCGTCCGTGGCTGCACTGCGCAGGGCGTCGGCCCCTTGCGCACGCACGAAGGAATCCGGGTCGTGGCCGTCAGGCAGGAACAGGAAGGCCAGTACGGCGTCGTCACGCAGGGTTTCCAGCGAGGATTCGAGCGCGCGCCGCGCCGCCTTGCGCCCGGCCGCGTCGCCGTCGAAGCAGAACACGATGCGCTCTGCGTGACGCATCAGCGCGGCCACGTGATGCGAAGTGGTCGCCGTGCCCAGCGTGGCCACCGCGTTGCCGATGCCGAACTGGGCTAGCGCGACCACGTCCATGTAGCCCTCGACGACCAGCGCGAAGCCTT
Organism: Azoarcus sp.; assembly: GCA_013911595.1. Lineage (GTDB taxonomy): Bacteria > Pseudomonadota > Gammaproteobacteria > Burkholderiales > Rhodocyclaceae > Pseudazoarcus. The sequence goes on along the minus strand of JACESY010000058.1, from coordinate 12,749 downwards.
CTTCGCGCATCGGCTGCATGGCCTGGCGCAGACCGTACAACTCACGCCCCTTCTCGAACAGCGGCGTCTCGGGCGAATTCAGGTACTTGGGCTCGCCGGAATCGAGTACGCGTCCACCGAAGGCGATCACGCGTCCGCGCCGGTCCTGGATCGGGAACATGATGCGTTCGCGAAAACGGTCGTAGCGGCGCCCCTGTTCGTTGTCGATGACCAGGCCGGCCTCGAGCAGGGCCTTGGCCTTGTAGTCGTCGAATACGCCGCCCAGCGCCTGCCAGCCGGCGGGTGCGAAGCCGATGCCAAAGCGCGCGGCGATCTCGCCGGTGAGTCCGCGACGTTTCAGGTAGTCGATCGCCTCGGGCGCGCTCTTGAGCTGCTCGCGGTAGAAGCGCGCGGCGCGTTCCATCGTCTCCAGCAAGGCGTCGTGGCCTTCGGCGCGGCGCGCGTATTCGCCCGGCGCGCTGCGCTCCTGCGGGACTTCGAGACCGCTGTGGCGAGCCAGTTCGTGGATTGCCTCGACGAAGGTCAGACCCTGCAGTTCCATCACGAAGTCGATCGCGTTGCCATGCACGCCGCAGCCGAAGCAGTGGTAGAACTGCTTGCTCGGGCTGATCGAGAACGACGGGGTCTTTTCGCCATGAAACGGGCAGCACGCGAAGTAGTTCGCGCCGCCCTTCTTCAGCGCCAGATGCGGCGAGACGACATCGACTATGTCGACGCGTGCGAGCAGATCCTGGATGAAGGACTTCGGAATCATGGTCGGGCCTCGCGACCGGCGCGAATCAGGCGCCCAGGCGGGTGCGCACGCGGCGCGAGACCTCCGCCATGTCGGCGCGTCCGGCCACGCGAGGCTTGAGCACGCCCATGGCCTTTCCCATGTCGGCCATGCCCTGGGCGCCGCTGTCGGCGATCGCCGCCTCGATCAGCGCGTCGAGCTCGGCCTCGTCGAGCGCGGCCGGCAGATAGGCCGAGAGGACGTCGATCTCGAGGCGCTCGGCCGAGGCCAGATCCTCGCGGTTCGCCGCTTCGTACTGGGTGGCCGAATCACGTCGCTGCTTGACGAGCTTCTCGACGATGGCGACGACGCCAACGTCGTCGAGTTCGACGCGCTCGTCGATCTCGCGTTGCTTGATCGCCGCGATCAACAGCCGCAGCGCCGACAGGCGGGCAGCGTCGCGCGCGCGCATCGCCGTCTTCATGTCATCCTGGATGCGGTCTTTCAGCGACATACTGGAACTCCGGTTCGTGAAACACAAAACCCACGCCGGGACCAACCTCTCGGCCGTCCCGGCGTGGGTGTTCCGTTCGGTGCGAAGCGGTCGATCAGTACATCTTCGGCGGCAGCATCTGGCTGCGCAGGCGCTTGTGATTACGCTTGACCGCGGCGGCGAGCTTGCGCTTGCGCTCGGCGGTGGGCTTCTCGTAGAACTCGCGCGAGCGCAGTTCGGTCAGCAGGCCGGTCTTCTCGATGGTGCGCTTGAAGCGGCGAATCGCCACCTCGAACGGCTCGTTTTCCTTGACGCGGATACCGGGCATTTACGAACGTCCTTGTCTGAATTCGGTAAAAGAGAAGATTATAGCGAGCGGCACGTGGTCAACGCAAGCGCATCTGTCGCTGGAGCGTGTGACCGCGTCGCGCTAGACTCTGCGCCTTTTCCTGCGGACGGCATTGATGAAGGTCCTCGGCATCGAAACCTCCTGCGACGAGACCGGCGTGGCGGTGTACGACACCGGCACGGGGCTGCGTGCGCATCGCGTGCACACCCAGGTCGACCTGCACGCGGCCTATGGGGGCGTCGTGCCCGAACTGGCCTCGCGTGACCACATCCGGCTGTTGCCACTGCTCGTCGCGCAGACACTTGAGGTGGCTGGCTGCGCTGCGCACGAACTCGACGCGATCGCCTACACGGCCGGCCCCGGGCTGGCCGGCGCGCTGCTGGTCGGCGCGAGCTTCGCCGAATCCTTTGGGCTGTCACTGGGCGTACCGGTGTTGCCGATTCATCACCTCGAAGGCCATCTGCTCTCGCCGTTGCTCGCAGCGGACGCCCCGGAGTTCCCGTTCGTCGCGCTGCTCGTCTCGGGGGGGCACACCCAGTTGATGCAGGTGACCGGCGTGGGCGAATACGAGCTGCTTGGAGAGACGCTCGACGATGCCGCCGGCGAGGCCTTCGACAAGACCGCCAAGCTGATCGGGCTGGGTTATCCGGGCGGCCCGCAACTGGCCGCGCTGGCTGCCACCGGCACGCGGGGGCGTTTCGCGCTGCCGCGCCCGATGCTGCGCTCACGTGATCTGGATTTCAGCTTCAGCGGTCTCAAGACGGCCGTGCTCCATGTCGTATCGGCCGCGGACTGGAACCCGGACGATACGGCGGATCTGGCGGCGGAATTCGAGCAGGCGGTCGTCGATGTATTGTGCGCCAAGTCCCTCAAGGCGCTCGAGACGAGCGGTTCGGGGCGCCTCGTCGTGGCCGGCGGGGTCGGCGCCAATCGCGAGTTGCGCAGGCGGCTCGACGAGGCGGCCGGGCGCCGCGGCTGGCGTGTGTATTACCCGGAGCCGGAGCTGTGCACCGACAATGGCGCGATGATCGCGTTTGCCGGCGCCTTGCGCGCTGCGGCGGGCGAGCGCCCCGAGGGGCATGCGATCGGCGTGCGGCCGCGCTGGCCGCTGGCCGAATTGCGCAGCCCGGTGGCCTGACGCGACCGCGTTATTTTTCGCCGATGCGCGTTTCGGTGCCGTTCTTGAGTCGACGGATGTTTTCCTGGTGGCGCAGGACCAGCGCCGCGGTCATTGCCATCAGGACGCCGATGACCAGTGCGTCGTCGATCATCATGAAGCCGGTCAGCGGCGCCGAGGCCGCAGCGGCGAGCGCAGCCGCGGACGAATAGCGCGTGCCGCCGGCGACGATCAGCCACACCACGAGCGCAACCAGGGCGAGCACCGGGTCGATGCCGGCGAGCACACCCAGCGCCGTGGCCACGCCCTTGCCGCCGCGAAAGCGCAGGAAAACGCTGTAGACGTGGCCGAGAAAGGCGGCCAGGCCAGCCACCGCAGCGGCGCCGGCCGAAAAGCCCAGCTCGCCGGCCAGCCACACGACGAACCAGCCCTTGAGGCAGTCTCCGATCAGCGTGGTCGCCGCCGCGGCCTTGCTCCCACTGCGCAGCACGTTGGTCGCGCCCGGGTTGCCCGAGCCGTAACTGCGCGGATCGGCGATGCCGAACAAGCGGCTGGAGACGACCGCGAAGGGAATGGAGCCGACGAGGTAGGCTGCGAGAACGAGAAGGAAAAGATTCATCCGGGCATTTGGTTCAGAATGGCGGCATTGTTCGCCGCGGGCATGACGCGTGGGCGAGATTTTCGCGCGAAATGGCGTTGGACCGTCAGCGCGATTTTAATCGGAAAAGAGCATGGACTTCATTTTCATCGAGGAATTGCGGGTGCAGGCCTGGGTCGGCGTCTATCCGCGGGAAAAGGCGGCGCCGCAGACGGTCGAATTGAACCTGACCTTCGGTGTGCCCGATGCGGCCGCTGAGCACGACGATCTGGCCGACACCATCGATTATGCCGAGGTGGTCGCGCGCATTCGACGTGAACTGGCCGAGCGGCATTTCAACCTGATCGAGACCCTGGGCGAATTCGTCGTGCATTTGCTGTTCGACGAGTTCGGAGCGCCGTGGGTCAAGATCCGCATTGCCAAGATCGGGGTGATGAAGGATGTGCGCCGGGTTGGTGTGTTCATCCAGCGCGGGCGTGACGGCGGAAAGGGACCCGGAGCCGAGGGCGAACCGGACGGGGCGCTGCCGCAATGAAGACGGGGATTTCGCGCGGACCGCGCGAAATCCCCGGGTCAGACGATGTTTCAGGCCTTGCCGAGCTGGTCGAGCGACTTTCCCTGGGCCAGCCAGTCCAGCACCCATTGCGGGCGACGTCCGTGTCCGCTCCATCCCTGCGAAGGATCTGCCGGGTTGCGGTATTTGATCGGCAGTTTGCCGCCGACCTTTTTCTTCGTGGCGGCGCCCGCGGTGCGACGACGACGCGTCGGCGCAGGGCTCGCGCCGGCGGCCTTCATCACGTCCTCGAGTTGCACGCCCTGTTCGTCGGCGAGCTTCTTGAATTTCTTCACCAGATCGCGCTTGGCCGAATCATTGCGCTTCTTCAATTCGGTATCGATCCGGCTGTGGAGTCTTTTCAGTTCCTGTACCGACAGTGCGGACAATTCCATGGTCTATCCTTTTCGGTTGAATGCACGAAGAGCTTCGCGCCCATGCGTTCCACTCGCCGCAGATTCTGACATCATCGAATGGAAAAATGAAGCTCATTCGTTTTTCTGAGTCACCGTAACCATTTCCGGAGCCAATAGACGGATCAGGTCGTGCGGATGAATTCCGACGAGAAATCCCCGCCGCCCGCCGTTGATATAGATCAGTGGAAGGTCTGCGATGCTCTTTTCCATGAACACCGGCATCGTCTTTTTCGTCGCGAATGGAGAGGTTCCGCCGACTCGATAGCCGGAATGCCGGTCGGCCATTGCCGGCGGGCAGATTTCGATGCGCTTCCTCCCGCTTTGCCGCGCGAGCTCCTTCGTCGAGACCTCGCAGTCACCGTGCATCAGAACGATCAGCGGGCGGGCGTTCTCGTCGTGCATCACGAGCGTCTTGACGATCGCATGTTCGGGCAGGTTAAGCGCGCGCGCGGATACGGCTGTTCCGCCGTGCTCCTCGTATTCGTAGACATGGGTAGAGAAAGGGACGTCATGGCGGCGCAGCCATTTTGTTGCCGGCGTCTCCGGGGCATTGCGTTCGATCTTTGGCATGGTGTGCTCTGCATTCGCAAACGTCGGGTGATGAATGATCGTATCAATGCTCTCGCTGCCGTGCATTCACGCGCGCGGGTGGTGTTCCCGATGCAGTGCCTTGAGGCGCTCACGCGCGACATGAGTGTAGATCTGCGTGGTCGAAATGTCGGCGTGGCCGAGCAGCATCTGCACCACGCGCAGATCGGCACCATGATTGATCAGATGGGTGGCGAAGGCGTGGCGCAACACGTGTGGCGAGAGGCGCTCGGATACGATGCCGGCCGCGACGGCATGGCGCTTGACGATGCGCCAGAACATCTGGCGCGTCATGCCGGTGCCCAGGCGAGTGACAAAGACGTGTGGGGCATTGCGTCCGGCGAGAATGGCCGGACGCGCGTCGCGCAGGTAGCGTTCCAGCCAGTCGACGGCGGTTTCGCCCAGCGGCACGAGGCGTTCCTTGTCGCCTTTGCCGACGACCTTCACCAGCCCTTCGCGCATTCCCAGTGAAAAAGGCGCGAGTCCGACCAGTTCCGTCACGCGCAGGCCGGTCGCATAGAGCACCTCGAGCATCGTGCGGTCGCGCAGGCCGAGCGGCGTGTCGGTGTCGGGCGCGTCGAGCAGACGCTCGACCTCGGTCTCGGTGAGGGACTTGGGGAAGCGGCTGGGTTGCATCGGCGGGGCGATGCGCAAGGTCGGGTCGTGCGTGATGATGCCGCGATCGAGCACATGCCGGTAGAAGCGGCGCCAGGCCGAAAGCAGACGACGCTGGCTGGCGGGTTTTGCGTGACGGCTGAATTCGGCCAGGTAGGCCGCGAGATCGGATTCGTCAGCGGCCTGCAGCGGGGCGCCGCGTGCAGCGAGCCAGACAGCGAACAGCGCCAGATCGCTGCGGTACGCGGCGATGGTGTTGCGTGCAAGCCCGTGTTCAAGCCACAGAAAATCGCCAAAGGCGTCGAGTGCGGCCAGTGTGTCGGCCGACAGCGCGGCTTCGGTTGCGCTCAGTGGTCTTGTTCGTGGGCGAGCAGCCATTGCTTTACGTGAATCCGGTGGCCGTCGGTGTCGCCTGCGAAGCCACCCAGTCCGTGGCGAGCGACGACGCGATGGCAGGGTGTGAGCAGCGGAAACGGATTGGCGCGGCAGGCGCCGCCGACCGCGCGCGCAGCGCTGCCCAGCGCCTGCGCGAGTTCCCCATAGCAGCGTGTATGGCCGTGTTCAATGGCAGAAATGGCTTGCCAGACCCGGCGCTGGAACGCCGTTCCGCGCGTGGCCAGCGGCAACTCGTGCGGGGCTTGCGGATCGTCGATCCAGCGGGTGAGTGCGCGTGCAGCGCATTCGGCGAGCGGCCCCCGCGGCGCGACTTCAGCCATGTCGGGCGGCAGGAACACCAGTTCCGTGATCACCTCGTCGCTGCAGACCACGCCCATCGGACCGAAGGGCAGGCGGACGATGGCAGCGTAGTGCGGCAAGCTGGTGGCGCGCATGGCACTTCCCGTTCAGCGGCGGATCTCGCCGTTGCCGAAGACGATCCACTTCTGGCTGGTCAGCCCTTCGAGGCCGACCGGGCCGCGCGCGTGGATCTTGTCGGTCGAGATGCCGATCTCGGCGCCCAGGCCGAACTCGAAGCCGTCGGCGAAGCGCGTCGAGGCGTTGATCATGACCGAAGCCGAATCGACCTCGCGCAAAAAGCGCATCGCGCGGGTGTGGTTCTCGCTGACGATGGCCTCGGTGTGGCCGGAACTGTGCATATTGATGTGCGCGATGGCTTCATCCAGACCCGCGACCACCTTCACGGCGAGGATCGGCGCGAGGTATTCCTCGTCCCAGTCCGATTCCTGCGCCGGCACGAGCCGCGCCGCGTCCACGCCGGCATCCGTCAGGATCGCCATCGATTCGGCGCAGCAGCGCATCTCGACGCCGTGGCCGGCAAGCATGCGGCCGATGTCGGGCAGGAAGCGCTGCGCCACGCCGCGCGCCACCAGCAGCGTCTCGGCGGTGTTGCAGGTGCCGTAGCGCTGGGTCTTGGCGTTCTCGACGATGGGCACGACCTTGGCCGGATCGGCTGCGTCGTCAACGTAGACGTGGCAGTTGCCGTCCAGATGCTTGATCACCGGCACGCGCGCATCTCTCGAGATGCGCTTGATCAGCCCCTTGCCGCCGCGCGGCACGATGACGTCGACGAACTCGGGCATGGTGATGAGCGCTCCGACCGCCTCGCGGTCGGTTGTCTCGACCACCTGCACGGCCGTCTCCGGCAGGCCGGCCTCAGCCAGTCCGGCGCGCACGCAGGCGGCAATCGCCTGGTTGCTGTGGATGGCTTCCTTGCCGCCGCGCAGGATCGCCGCATTGCCGGATTTGAGGCACAGGGCGGCCGCATCCGCGGTGACATTGGGGCGGGATTCGTAAATGATGCCGATCACGCCCAGCGGCACACGCATCCGGCCGACCTCGATACCCGAGGGGCGGCGACGCACGTCGGTGATCTCGCCCACCGGATCGGGCAGGGCAGCGACCTGTTCGACGCCTGCGGCCATGGCCTCGATGCCCTTGTCGGTCAGCCTCAGGCGGTCGATCATCGCGGCATCCAGCCCGGCCGTGCGCGCGGCGTCGAGATCCTTCGCGTTGGCCTCGATCAGGGTTTCGCGGCGCTCGCGGATGGCCGCGGCCATGGCGGTGAGCGCGGCGTTCTTGGCCCCGGATGAGGCTGCGGCGACCAGGCGGGAAGCGGCGCGGGCGTTACGGCCCAGGCCCTGCATGTATTCGGCGATGTTCATGATCTGACGGGTATTTTCAGGTTTACAGACAGTAGCAGATCGCGCGGGTGTTGCGCCTCATTGGCGCGCAAGCCGCAGCGTGAGCTGCAGGAATTCGTCCCAGACGTCGCCGTCGGCCACGCCCTTGGCAATGCGGTCGATGCGCGCGGCGGCGAGCAGCGCGGTGCGCAACTGCGGCGTGCGCACACGTGGCACGGCGCGTGAAAGCGCCGCGCGGCGGCGCTCATCGAACACGCGTTCGGCCTTCATCGTCGCGGCCAGCGGCTGACCGGCGTCACGTGCGGCGGCGAGCGTCGCGAGCGTGCGGATCTCGGTGGCCAGCGCCCACAGTACCAGCGGCGGGGCGGCACCTTCGGCGCGCAGGCCTTCGAGCAGGCGCACGCAGCGCGCCGGATCACCCTCGAGCAAGGCTTCGCGCAGCGCGTCCAGATCGTAGCGGGCGACCGACAGCACGGCCGCACGCACATCTTCCAGCGTCAGTTCGCCCGGCGGATGCAGCAGGCCGAGCTTGAGGATCTCCTGGTGGGCGGCAAGCAGGTTGCCCTCGACATGGTCGGCGATGAAGTCCAGCGCCTCGCGCGAAGCCTTCTGGTCCTGGCGAGCCAGCCGCGCAGCGATCCAGGCCGGCAGGCGCTCGCGCTCGGGCGCGTTGAGTTCGAGTACCACGCCGGCGCTGTCTAGCGCCTTGAACCACGCGGTCTTGCGAGTGGCCCAGTCGAGATCAGGCAGGGTCACCAGCGTGAGCGTCGCGCCGTCGATCGTCGCGATATAGCGTTGCAAGGCGTCGCCGCCGTCGCGCCCCGGCTTGCCCGTAGGAATGCGCAGGTCGATGAGCTTGCGCCCGCCAAACAGCGACAGGTTCCCGGCTGCGAGCGTGAGCTGATCCCAGCGAAAACCCTGGCCGACGACCAGCGTCTCGCGCTCGTCGAAGCCTTGCTTGCGTGCCGCGGCGCGGATCGCGTCGGCCGCCTCGAGGACCAGTAGCGGTTCGTCGCCGAACAGCACATACAGCGGGGCGAGCGGGCGTTCGAGCTGGGCGGCGAGCTGGTCCGGCGCGAGCTTCACGGACGCACGGCTGCGAGTCGGCGCACCAGCTGCCGCATCAGGTCGCGCTCCATGTCCTCGAACAGCAGTGCTTCCTCGCGCTGCTTCGCGATGATCTGCGCGTCGTTGAAGTCGTATTCGCGCCGTGTCTGCAGCCGTGAGGGCGCAACAAGTTCGTTGCCGGCCTGGTCGCGGATGCGATAGACCAGGATGCGGTCGATCTGGTATTCGCGCACCGAGCCGTCACCGGCGATCGACAGGATCTCGCGGTTGCGGTCGTTGCTAAGGATGTCCAGCCGTACTTCGGCCTCGTCCGGCGTCGATACCACACGCGTGGTGCCGGCGGCCTCGATCTCGCGTCGCAGGTCAGCCGCGAAGCGCGAGTACGGGGCGACGCCGCCGATATGAACGGTCTCGAACGCCATCTTCTGCGGACCGCGCAGGTGAAAGCCGCAGCCCGATGCAAGGGCCGGCGCGGCGAGCGCGGCGAGGAGAAAGCGGCGGCGATTTCGAGCGGGCATGGTGGTTTCCTCAGACGACGATATTGACGAGACGACCCTTGACGACGATGACCTTGCGCGGCGGCTTGCCGTCCATGAACTTGCGTGCGCCCTCCGAGGCCAGTGCGGCCGCCTCGATACTCGCGTTGTCCGCATCGGCGGCGACCGTGATGCTGCCACGCAGTTTGCCGTTGACCTGCACGACGAGTTCGACCTCGTCCTGTACCAGGGCGCTCTCGTCCGGCTGAGGCCACGGCGCGTCGATCACCTTGCCCTCGAAGCCGCATTCGGACCACAGTGCATGCGCCAGATGCGGCGTGATCGGCGCCAGCACTCGCAGCAGGATGGACAAGCCCTCGGCCGCAACGGCGGCGTGCGCGGCGACATCGTTCTGCGGAGCCTTTTCAAGGGCGTTGAGCATCTTCATCGTGGCGGACGCGACGGTGTTGAACTGATGCTTGCTGAAGTCGAAGTTGGCCTGTTTGAGGTTCAGGTGGATCTCGCGACGCGTATCGGCCAGCGCGCCGGAGGCTTTGACAGCCTTGTTCGGGCGATGCGTGCGGTATTGCGTGGCGTAGGCATGGCCGAAATTCCACACCCGGCGCAGAAAGCGGAAGGCGCCCTCGACGCCGGAGTCGGACCATTCGAGCTGCTGGTCGGGAGGCGCGGCGAAGATGATGAAGAAGCGCGCGGTGTCGGCGCCGTAGCGCTCGATCAGCGCCTGCGGGTCGACGCCGTTGTTCTTCGACTTCGACATCTTCTCGGTGCCACCGACCACCACGGCGTTGCCGTCGGCCGCGCGGGCGGCGGTGACGCGGCCCTTGTCGTCGCGCTCGACGGCGATGTCGGCCGGGTTGAACCACTGCTTGCGACCGGCCTCGTCCTCGCGGTAGTAGGTGTCGGCCACGACCATGCCCTGCGTGAGCAGTCGCGTGAACGGTTCGGAGACGTTCACCAGGCCGCAGTCGCGCATCGCGCGGGTGAAGAAGCGCGAATACAGCAGGTGCAGGATGGCGTGCTCGATGCCGCCGATGTACTGGTCGACCGGCGCCCAGTAGTTGGCGCGCTCGTCCACCATGGCCCTGGCGTCCGGGCAGGCGTAGCGCAGGAAGTACCAGGACGACTCGACGAAGGTGTCGAGCGTGTCGGTCTCGCGCCGCGCCGGCTTGCCGCAGGACGGGCAGGCGCACTCGTAGAACTCGGGCATCTTGGCCAGCGGCGAGCCACGACCGGTGATCTCGACGTTCTCGGGCAGCACCACCGGCAGGTCTTCGTCCGGCACCGGCACGTCGCCGCAGGACTCGCAGCGGATCATCGGAATCGGGCAGCCCCAGTAGCGCTGGCGCGAGATGCCCCAGTCGCGCAGGCGGTATTGCACGCGCTTGTTGCCGAGGCCCTTGGCTTCGAGGTCGGCGGCGATCGCATCGACTGCGCTCTGGAAGTCGAGGCCGTCGTACTTGCCGGAATTCACGAGCGTGCCGTGTTCGGCAAAGCGAGCGTCCCAGTCAGCCCACCAAAGGCTGTCTTCCTTGCCGCCTTTCAGGGAGTACAGCGGATAGAGCCTGATACTCAGACCGTCAGGTCCTCCGCCTCCTTCGCCGAAGCTGAAATTGTTGGCCCAAGTGGTCGGTACGATCACCGGCCTAAGCGGGGGGAGTTGGGTTTCGTACTTTCGGGCGAAGGCGAAGTCGCGCTCGTCATGGGCCGGCACGGCCATCACGGCGCCTTCGCCGTAGCCCATCAGCACGTAGTTGGCCACCCACACCGGCAGCAGCTCGTTGGTCAGCGGATGGCGCACGGACAGCGGCGTGGCCATGCCCTTCTTCTCCATCGTCGCCATGTCGGCTTCGGACACGCCGCCGCGCTTGCATTCCTCGATGAAGGCGGCGAGTGCCGGATCGTTGGCCGCAGCCTGTTCGGCCAGCGGGTGCTCGGCCGCCACGGCGACATAGGTCGCGCCCATCAGCGTGTCGGCGCGGGTGGTGAAGACCTTCAGCGCGCCGCTGCGGCCGATGCTCGCTTCGTCATACGGGAAGGAAATCTCCACGCCCTCGGAGCGGCCGATCCAGTTCTTTTGCATCGTGCGCACCTGCTCGGGCCATTCGGGCAGGTCGTCGAGCGAGGCCAGAAGCTCATCGGCGTAGGCCGTGATCTTCATGTAGTACATCGGGATCTCGCGCTTCTCCACCAGCGCGCCCGAGCGCCAGCCGCGCCCGTCAATGACCTGCTCGTTGGCGAGCACGGTGTCGTCCACCGGATCCCAGTTCACCGTGCCGAGGCGCTTGTAGATCAGCCCCTTCTCGTACAGACGCTTGAACAGCCACTGCTCCCAGCGGTAGTACTGCGGCGTGCACGTGGCGAGTTCGCGCGACCAGTCGATGGCAAAGCCAAGGCGCTTGAGCTGCGCCTTCATGTATTCGATGTTGGCGTAGGTCCACTTGGCCGGCGGCACGTTGTTCTGGATGGCCGCGTTCTCGGCCGGCATGCCGAAGGCGTCCCAGCCCATCGGTTGCAACACGTTGTAGCCACGCATGCGATGCTGGCGCGATAGCACGTCGCCGATCGTGTAGTTGCGCACGTGGCCCATGTGCAGCTTGCCCGACGGGTACGGGAACATGCTCAGGCAGTAGTACTTCGGACGGTCCGCGTCCTCGGTGACGCGGAAGGCCTCGGATTCGTCCCAATCTGCCTGGGCTGCGGTCTCGATCTCGGCGGGGTTGTATTTGTCCTGCATGAACGCCTTCGCTGGCTGGGTGAAACGCGCAATTATAGCTTGAACGAAGCCCGGCCCGGCGCCAGGACGCGCCGTCGAAGGTGGCCGGGTACAATGGTACGGGCGTGCTCCCCGCGTGTCTTGCCGGGTGGCGGCGCCCCCCGACAAAGGTTCCGAATGTCCGATCTTCTCGCCAATCTCAATTCCGAACAGCTGCAGGCGGTGAGCCTGCCGCCGCAGCATGCGCTGATCCTTGCAGGGGCGGGTTCGGGCAAGACGCGCGTGCTGACCACGCGCATCGCCTGGCTGATCCAGACCGGCCAGGTCGAGCCGCCCGGCGTGCTTGCCGTGACCTTCACCAACAAGGCCGCGCGCGAAATGCTCGCGCGCCTGTCGGCGATGCTGCCGATCAACACGCGCGGCATGTGGGTCGGCACCTTCCACGGCCTGGCCAATCGCTTGCTGCGCGCGCACTGGCGCGACGCGAATCTTCCGCAACTGTTCCAGATCCTCGACTCGGCCGACCAGTTGGCCGCGATCAAGCGCCTGCTCAAGGCGCTCAACGTCGACGACGAGAAGTTTCCGCCACGCGAACTGCAGCACTTCATCAATGGCCAGAAGGAGGCCGGCCTGCGCGCGCACGCGGTCGAGGCCTGGGACGACTACACGCGTCGTCGCGTCGAGCTCTACCAGGAATACGAGACGCAATGCCAGCGCGAGGGCGTGGTCGATTTCGCCGAACTGCTGTTGCGCAGCTACGAGTTGCTCGAACGCCACGAGCCGCTGCGCCGTCACTATCAGAGCCGCTTTCGTCACATCCTGGTCGATGAGTTCCAGGACACCAACCGGCTGCAGTACCGCTGGCTGCGCCAGTTCGCCGACGAAGGGCGGGAAGGGAGCGCGGCGATGTTCTGCGTCGGCGAACTGGCCC
>JACESY010000057.1 GCA_013911595.1 Azoarcus sp. | reverse complement strand
TCATGGCCTCGCACGGACGCCGCGGCATCGCCGGCCTGTTGCTCGGCAGCGAGGCGCAGAAGGTGCTATCGCACAGCGAGATTCCGGTGCTGATCCACCGTTGAAGGCGTGCCGGACCCCGGCACGCCTCATCCGTGCGCGTGCTGGTGACCCGCCGGGGGCGGATGCGGGCTGGGGGGACGCCCGACCAGATAGACGGTAAGCAGACTCGAGGCGGCACACACCGCCCAGAAGGCGAAGAAGCCGATCGAATAGGTGGCGATCGGCGAGAACGCGACGGTCTCGCCGAACAGGTACAACTCACGCGGGCTGACCAGCGTGAAGAACAAGGTCTCGGCCACGCCGGCCACGAGAAACGACGGCCACAGCACCAGGATCCATTTCATCCGCAATTCCCCTTCGAGTTCGGATGTTCCTGTCCGCGCCGCCTCGTCTGTCGCGAGCGTGCGCGTACCCTGCCACTTCCATGACGAGTATGTGCCCGAGCCGCGAAAGAATCAAACTTCGTACGGCAGGATGCGTACCGTGGCGCCGTCGGGAATCTGTACATCACCATGCAGGCGCCAGGCACGTGCATCGTCCTCGATCTGGACCTGCCAGCGCCCGGCCGTCAGCGGCGCCAGCGGGCCCGCGTACTCGCCGCCATGGCCCGCTTCCAGACGCAGCACCTGATCGAAGCCGGCGCGCGTCGGGTGGATCACGCTGACGACGATTACGCGCGGCAGTTCGACCCCGTCGTCGGCTGACAAACGCAAGCGGATCTCGCCCGCGCGCAGGCGCACATCGGCGACCAGGCCGAGTTCGGCGGCCTGCGCCGAACGGGCCATGGTCTGGTCAATCGCCCGACCCTGACGGTAGTAGTCGTCGACCACCAGACCGTCGTTGGTGGTGATGGCCAGATACAGCAACACAAAACCCAGCACCATCGCGGTGACCGGAGCGACCATCAGGATCCATGGCCAGCGCTGGCGATACCAGGGTGCGGAGCGTGCGTCGGCAGCGGCATTCATTTTGTTTTCCTTGTTCATCGCGGCAGGATGAAGGTGCTCTCTTCGCGCACCGTCACGCTTTCGGCTTCGATTTCGAATTCAATGTCGTAGATCCCGGGCTCGGCTACATCGAAGGGCACACGCACGTTGACCAGCACCGACTCCAGGCCGGCTGCGGGCAGCAACGCGATGGTCGGCCCGGCGATGGTCATCGAGTCGAGCCCCGACACGCCGATGTGCACCTCGCGCGGCATCTCGGACATGTTCATCACCTGCAGACGGTAGACATTCTCAATCAGCCCGCCGGGCACCTCGCGGGCGAGCGTGGCGCGATCACGGATGACGTCCACGCGCACGTCCGGGCGCAGCATCAGCGCGGCCAGCGTCGCGGCACAGATCGCCGTCAGCAAGGCCGCATAGATGAGAATGCGCGGACGCAGCACGTGTGCGAGGATGTCGCGCCTGCTCCAGTGCTGGCGCACGGCATTCTCGGTCGAATAGCGGATCAGGCCGCGCTCGTAGCCCATGCGGTCCATGACGTCGTTGCAGCCGTCGATACAGGCCCCACAGCCGATGCACTCGTACTGCAGTCCCTCGCGGATATCGATGCCGGTCGGGCACACCTGAACGCAGACGGTGCAATCGACGCAGTCGCCCTTGCCCACCGACGCTGGATCCACCCCTTTCTTGCGCGAGCCGCGCGGCTCGCCACGTTCCAGGTCGTAGGTCACGACCAGCGTGTCGGGGTCGAACATCACGCCCTGGAAGCGTGCGTACGGACACATGTACAGGCACACCTGCTCGCGCATCACACCGGCGAACACATAGGTGAAAAGCGCGTAGAACAGCGTCCAGAACAGCACCCAGCCGCCCACGTCAAAGGCCGCGAAGGATTCGATCAGGCCGTCGAGCGGTGTGAAGTAGGCGACAAAGGTGAAGCCGGTCCACAAGGCCACCGCCGCCCACACCAGATACTTCGCGCCACGACGCAGCGCCTTGTCCGCGCTCATCGGCGCCGCGTCGAGCTTGCGTCGCGCCACGTGGTCGCCCTCGATCTTCTCCTCGATCCACATGAAGATCTCGGTATACACCGTCTGCGGACAGGTATAGCCGCACCACAGGCGGCCGGCGATCGCGGTAAAGAAGAACAGGCCGAAGGCCGAGATGATCAGCAGCACGGCCAGATAGAACACGTCCTGCGGCCAGAACACCCAGCCCCAGATGTAGAACTTGCGCTCGGCCAGATGGAAGAGCACGGCCTGGCGCTCGTTCCATTCGAGCCACGGCAGGCCGTAATACAGGATCTGCGTGAACCACACGAAGAACCAGCGCCAGTTGGTGAAGTTGCCCTTCGCCGAGCGGACGTGGAGTTTCTTGCGCGAGACGTAGAGCGAATCGGTCTGGATCGGTTGCTCGCTCACGCTGCCTTTGTGGTCGGCCATGCTGCTTCCGTGTAATTGCGACAATGCCCGCCCGGACGCGTCCGGACGGGCGGGGTCGATGAAGTGCTGCGTCGCCTTACTGCGCGGGCTTGTTCGACAGGCTCCACACGTAGGCGCTCAACACATGCACCTTGTCCTCGCCGAGGAACTCGCCGAAGGCGGGCATGCGGTTCTGACGCCCCTGAGTGATGGTTTCGACGATCGTCGCCTCGCTCGAACCCCACAACCAGGTGTTGTCCGTCAGGTTGGGCGCACCCATCGCGGGGTTGCCCTGCGCCTCGGCGCCGTGACAGACCGTGCAGTTGGCCTGAAACAGATCGACGCCGCGCTGCGCACGCAGCGAATCGTGGGCCAGGCCGTTAAGCGAACGCACGTAGTGTGCGACGTTGCGCACGCCCTCGGGGCCGAGTGCAGCGCCCAGCGCCGGCATCACGCCCACGCGTCCGTTGGTGATGGTCGCCGCGATCGCTTCCGGCGTACCACCGTACAGCCACACGTCGTCACTCAGACGCGGGAAGCCACGCGAACCGCCGGCGTCCGAACCGTGGCACTGCACGCAGTAGGTCTGAAACAGGCGCGAACCCATCGCGATCGCGTCCGGATCGGCAGCCACCGCCGGCACGTCCTGCTCCTGATACTTGGCGAAGATCGGCCCGAAGCGGTCCTCCGCCTGGGAGACCTCGGTGTGGTACTGCCCCACCGAAGTCCAGCCGAGCACACCGCGGAAGTTACCGAAGCCCGGATACAGCGCCAGATACACGACGGTGAAGATCAGCGTTGCCCAGAACAGGTACAGCCACCAGCGCGGCAGCGGGTTGTTGTACTCGGCGATGTCCTCGTCCCACACGTGACCGTGCAGGTCGACCGGACCGGGTTCGGGCTTCTTGTTGTTCGACATCAGGACGAACAGACAGAACAACAGGCTCAGGACCACGAGCACCATGACCCAGACGTTCCAGAAGCCGCTCACGAAGTCAGCCATTTTTATTTCCTTGCTTGGTGTGTTCGTCGCGGCGAGCGGCGGACACGTCCTCATCATCTTCAGTGAATGGGAGCATCGCGGCCTCATCGAAGCGCTTGCGGGCGTGTCGGCTGTAGGCCCAGACGCAGATGCCCACGAAACACAGGAAACCCACGACGGTGACGACGATTCTCAGGACGTTGATGTCCACGAAGCTCCTCCTGCGATTACTTGAAGTTCGACAGCGCAGTGCCCAGACCCTGCAGGTAGGCGATCACCGCATCCATCTCGGTCTTGCCTTCCAGCGCCTGCTTGGCATTGGCGATCTCGTCGTCACTGTAGGGGTGGCCCAACGTGCGCAGCGCCGACATCTTCTTGTCGATGCTGCTCGCATCGACCGGGCGCTCCAGCCACGGGAATGCCGGCATGTTCGACTCCGGCACCACCGCACGCGGGTCGGTCAGGTGCACGCGGTGCCACTCGTCCGAGTAGCGCCCCCCGACACGCGCCAGGTCGGGTCCGGTACGCTTGGAGCCCCACAGGAACGGGCGATCGTAGATGTACTCTCCTGCCACCGAGTAGTGACCATAGCGCTCGGTCTCGGCGCGGAACGGACGGATCATCTGCGAATGGCAGTTGCTGCAACCCTCGCGGATGTAGATGTCGCGTCCGGCCAGGCGCAGCGCGTCGTAGGGCTGGATGTCGAGCGGGTTGCCCTCGCGGTCGATCGGCTTGGTCGTCGAATGCTGGAAGAACAGCGGAACGATTTCGACCAGGCCACCGACGCTCACCGTGAGGAGCGTGAGCACGATCATCAGGCCAACGCTGCGTTCGATAAGGTCATGCTTGAATTTGCGCATCTTTCTCTCCGACTCCTCAGGCGTGCGCGGCTTGCGGTGCGAGCACCGGCGCGTCGTAGGTCTTCTCGCCCGAGATCGTCTTGATCACGTTGTAGAGCATGATGAACATGCCCGACAGGAACAGCATCCCGCCGATCAAACGGATGTTCCAGAACGGGTAGCTGGCCTTGACGCTCTCGATGAACGAGTAGGTCAGCGTTCCGTCGGCGTTGACCGCACGCCACATCAGGCCCTGCATCACGCCGGCGATCCACATTGAGGCGATGTAGAGCACGATGCCGATGGTCGCGATCCAGAAGTGCGCGGTGATCAGCGGCACCGAGTACATCTCGGTCTTGCCGTACATGCGCGGGATCAGGTAATACACCGAGCCGATCGAGATCATCGCGACCCAGCCCAGCGCGCCGGAGTGCACGTGGCCGATGGTCCAGTCCGTGTAGTGCGACAGCGCATTGACCGTCTTGATGGCCATCATCGGACCTTCGAAGGTCGACATGCCGTAGAAGGACAGCGAGACGATCAGGAACTTCAGGATCGGGTCGGTACGCAGTTTGTGCCAGGCACCCGAGAGCGTCATGATGCCGTTGATCATGCCGCCCCAGCTCGGCGCCAGCAGGATCAGCGAGAACACCATGCCCAGCGACTGGGTCCAGTCAGGCAGCGCCGTGTAATGCAGGTGATGCGGACCGGCCCACATGTAGGTGAAGATCAGCGCCCAGAAGTGCACTACCGACAGACGGTAGGAGTACACCGGACGGCCGGCCTGCTTGGGCACGAAGTAATACATCATGCCGAGGAAGCCCGCGGTCAGGAAGAAGCCGACCGCGTTGTGGCCGTACCACCACTGGATCATCGCGTCCTGCGCACCGGCGTAGGCCGAGTACGACTTCCAGAAGGTCACCGGAATCGCCGCGCTGTTGACGATGTGCAGCAGCGCCACGGTCAGGATGAAGGCGCCGAAAAACCAGTTCGCGACGTAGATGTGCGAGACGCGGCGCTTGGCGATGGTGCCGAAAAACACGATCGCGTAGGAAACCCACACCACGGCGATCAGGATGTCGATGGGCCACTCCAATTCGGCGTATTCCTTGCTCGAGGTGTAGCCCAGCGGCAACGTGATCGCGGCCAGCAAGATCACCGCCTGCCAGCCCCAGAACGTGAACGCCGCCAGCTTCGGCGCGAACAACGGGGCGTGGCAGGTGCGCTGCACGACGTAATAGGAAGTCGCGAACAGCGCACAGCCGCCGAATGCGAAGATCACCGCATTGGTGTGCAGGGGGCGCAGCCGTCCGAAATGGAACCATTCGCCTAGTTCACTCAGATTCAGCGCCGGCCATGCGAGTTGGGCGGCGATGATGACTCCGACCAGCATGCCGACGATGCCCCAGACCACGGTCATCAGGGCGAACTGGCGAACGACTTTGTAGTGATAAGTCGCCTGCGATTGCACTTGGGTTACTCCTCTATGTTTTCGAAACGGTATCCGGCGACCGCAGTTGTCAGCCCCGACGGCCGGGCGCGAGAATATCCTCGCGGGCGGTCCGTCGCACTGACCCCGGTCAAACGGACGCAATATTACTTTTTTCGTAGGCGGAAGTCTTGCTGAAATGCGCCGAAAAGCATTTGCACGAACAAAAAAACGGGGTGCGGATGCCGCACCCCCAACCCCAACAGAGAGACTTGCAATCAATGACCCGCCCGCGGAGACGACCGCGCGGGGCCATGGAACAAGTATGTCACCGGGCCGGGGGCGCTGTTTTGATCTGGATCAAGTCGATGGGTCGTCCTCATCCCGCCGGGCCTGTTCGCGCCGGGCGCGGGCCTCGAGCTCTTCGCGCTCGCGGGGCGGATCGGGGTCGTCGACGATGATGCGGAAGGCGGGGCCTTCCAGATCGTCGAACTGGCCACCCCGTAAAGTACGGAAAAATATCACGCCGATCACGAATACCAGCACGACCGACAGCGGGATCAGGATGTACAGCCCGAATTCCATGTGCGTGCTCCTCAACTTGGTGCTCGGCGCTGCAGGCGCAGAGCATTGAGCACCACCAGCAGCGAACTCAGCGCCATGCCCAGCCCAGCCATCCACGGCGTGATCAGGCCGGCCATCGCCAGCGGCACCGAGGTGAAATTGTACGCGAACGACCACCACAGGTTCTCGCGCACCACACGCAAGGTCTTGCGCGCATGGGAAATTCCGTCGGACAGTCCGTCGAGCCGCTCGGAGAGCAGCACGATGTCGCCCTGATTGCGGGCCAGCTCGGTGCCCCCGCCCATCGCGATCGACAACTGCGCCTGCGCCAACACCGGCGCATCGTTGACACCGTCGCCGAGCATCGCCACCACCGCGCCGGGCTCGCGCTGCCAGGCAGCGACACGTGCCTGCTTGTCCTCCGGCGTCATGCCGGCATGGGCCTCGTCGATCCCGAGGCGCTGCGCGACCGCGCGCACGGCCGCCTCCCCGTCGCCCGATACGATGGCCATCGGCACGCCCTCACGCCTCAATCGCGACACCAGTACCGGGGCATCCTCGCGCGGCGTATCGGCCAGCACGAAACGCGCTCGCCAGCCATACTCGCCACCGAGGGCGACCACCGAGCCCTCGCCTGCATCGCTCAAGCCGCCCTGCGGCTCGGCGCCGGCCAGCTCCGCCACGAAACCGGGCCGGCCGACGCGTACGCGCTCGCCGCCGGCCAACGCCTCGACGCCCTGCCCGGTCACCGCTTGCACATCGAATAGCGTCGGCAACACAAGCCCCTTGCCGGCGCGACGCAGCGCGGCCGCGATGGCGTGTTCGGAGCCCTGCTCCAGCGCAGCCGCCAGCGCGCGCGCCCCCGCCTCGTCGCCGTCGAGCGCATCGACGCGCTCGACGCGCATCTCGCCGTGGGTCAGCGTGCCGGTCTTGTCGAAGACGAAGCGGTTAGCCGTGGCCAGCGCCTCGATGGCGTGCCCGCGCGTGACCAGGATGCCCATGCGTGCGAGCGCGTCGGTGGCCACCGTCAGCGCCGTCGGCGTGGCCAGCGACAGCGCGCACGGGCAGGCCACGACCAGCACCGACACGAAAACCCACAGTGCGCGATCCGGGTCGATGAACTGCCAGCCGATCAGGGTCGCGGCCGAGAGCGCGAGCAATGCAACAATGAACACGCGCGCGACGCGGTCGGCCTGGGTGGCGATGGCCGGGCGATCTTCGGCGGCGCGGTCGATCAGGCGGCGAATCGCCGCCAGCCGCGTGGCTTCGCCGACCTGGCGCACCTCGACGACGATCGGGCTGGAAACGTTGATGCTGCCTCCGGTCACCTGCGCGCCCGCGGCCTTGGGCACCGCCCGGCTCTCGCCGGTGAGCAGCGCCTCGTTGGCCGAACTGGCACCCTCGACGACGATGCCGTCGACCGCGATCACCTCGCCCGGACGCACGCGCACGCGATCCCCCGGCGCAAGCTGCGAGACCGGAACGCGCTCGCCGACTCCGGCGGCATCGAGACGCTCGGCGAAGGCGGGCAAGACCTTGCCCAGCTCCTCGACCCCACGCACCGCCTTCTGGCGCGCGAGCATCTCCAGATAACGCCCGCACAGCAGCAGAAAGACGAACATCGCGACCGAATCGAAGTACACCTCCGGACCGTCGGTAAGCGTCGCCCACACGCTGGCGGCAAATGCGCTGCCCACGCCCAGCGCGACCGGCACGTCCATTCCCAGCGCGCGCAGTTTCAGATCGCGCCAGGCGCGGCGGAAGAACGGCGCGGCCGAATAGAACACCACCGGCACGGTCAGGATCAGGCTGGCCCAGCGCATCAGCAGATCAGCGTCGCGCGACAGTTCGTCCTCCCCGGCGATATAGGCCGGATAGGCGTACATCATCACCTGCATCATGCCGAAGCCGGCCACGAAAACGCGCCACAGCATCGAGCGGCGCTCACGGTGGGCGACCTGCTCGAGGCGCTCGGCGTCATATGGATAAGCGCGATAGCCAATCGCCTGGATGGCCGCGAGGATGCCGGACAATTGCGTCACGCGCGTATCCCAGCGCACGCGCGCGCGCCGCGTCGCGTAGTTGACCTCCATCAGCGTCACCCCGCGCTGGGCGGTGACATGGCGTTCGTTGAGCCATACGCAGGCCGCGCAGGTGATGCCTTCGAGGATCAGCGCCGCCTCGCGTTCGTGCTCTCCGATGGGTCGCACGAAGCCCTGCTGAAAGTCGGGGTGATCGAACAGCCCGAGGTCCTGCAGTTCGGTCGGCATGGCCTCGCGCACCGGCTCGGGCATGGCGTCGCGGTGGCGGTAGTAGTCGGCCAGGCCGTTGTCGACGATGGCGCTGGCCACCGCCTCGCAGCCGGCACAGCACATGCGCCGGTCCGCGTCATCGATGCACACCCAGTGGGAGGTGTTCGGCGGGACGGGCAGGCCGCAGTGGTAGCAGCCCTCGGCGTTTTCAGGCGCGCTTGCGACAGGGGAAGGGACGGAACTCATGCGGGCAGGCGTGACACGCAAGCCGGACGAACCCGGCTCGGGAAAGCCCGCTTTGTATCACGATTCACCCCACGACCGCCTTGCGCGAGATCAAGACCGCGGTTTCGGACGGCGGTCCTGCAGCGCGCTCAGCGACACCAGCAGATCGCTGAAGCGCTCGCCCTGCACGGTGACGTGGTCGCGCAGCAATTGCGCGGCGCGCTCGCCCTCGCCGGCGACGATGGCCTCGGTAATCGCATTGTGCTCGTCGAACGACGCGCGCACGCGGTCGCGCACGTGCAATTGCATGCGCCGATACGGGCGCAGACGACGCTGCAGCGAGCGCGCCTGCTCGATCAGGAACTGATTGTGGCTGGCCGCGTAGATCGCCTGATGAAAACGCTCGTTGACGTAGAAGTAGGCGTTCGGGTCCCCGCCGTCGAGCACGCGCTGACTCTCCTCGTGCACTGCGACGAGACACTCGCGATCTTCGGGCGTGAGCCGGCGTGCGGCCACGCGTGCGCACATGGCCTCTAGTTCGGCCATCACCTCGAACATCTCGCACAGGCGCTGGGGTGTAATCTCGACGACGACGGCGCCGCGGCGCGGACGCATCTCCACCAGCCCTTCGGAATCGAGCTGAATGAGCGCCTCACGAATCGGCGTGCGCGACACGCCGAACTCCTCGGCGAGTTCGGATTCGTCCAGGCGCATGGCCGGTGGATACTCGCCGGTGGCGATGCGCTCTTCGATCGTCTCGCGCAGGTTGTCGGAGCGACGGGTCGCGCCGGGATGGGTGTCGGGACCGTTCATCGGGTTCCTGTCCAGCGTCGCGGGCACGAGCCCGCACGGGTTTGACGAGTTTTCATCTTAGGCTATTCTCGTATACAAAAACGGCTATTTAGAATACAAACTATCCCTGCATGCTTGCCCACGGGCATCGACCGCCCGCCGAAGCGGTCGACGCAAATGCATATAGCATAGGCGAAGCGGTTTCGGCTCGACAATAATATTTCCATTGGAGACAACGACATGACCCGTAACACGACATCCGCCCGCAGGGGCTTTCTGCGCACCGCGATGACCGTGGCCGCCGCCGTCACCTTCGGCGCCGGCCTGGCCGGTCAGGCTTCGGCCCAGGAGACGCTGCGCCTGTCGCACCAGTGGTCGACCAACGACATCCGTCACAAGGTTGCCCAGATCATCGCCGACGAGGTCGAGAAGGCCGATGTCGGCCTCAAGATCCAGATTTTCCCGAGCCAGTCGCTGTTCAAGGCTCGGGACCAGTGGGGCGCGGCCTCCAGCGGCCGTCTGGACATGATGGTGCTGCCGCTGTCCTACGCCGGCGGTCGTCATCCGGAGTTCAACCTCACGCTGATGCCGGGTCTGGTGAAGAACCATGAACACGCCAAGCGCATCAACAAGTCCGAGTTCATGCAGGAGATCGAGAAGATCGCCAATGCCAACGGCGTGGTGACCGTCGCCCGTGGCTGGCTGGCCGGCGGCTTCGCGTCGACGGGCAAGTGTATCCGTGAGCCCGGTGACGTGCAGGGCATGCAGATGCGCGCGGCCGGCAAGGCCTTCGAACAGATGCTCGCCGGCGCCGGCGCGTCGATCGCCTCGATGCCCAGCTCCGAGGCCTACAACGCGCTGCAGACGGGCGTCATCGACGCGCTCAACACCAGCTCGTCGAGCTTCGTGTCCTACCGCATCTACGAGCAGGTCAAGTGCTACACGCCTGCGGCCGACTATGCGCTGTGGTTCATGTACCAGCCGGTGATGATGTCCAAGCGCGCCTACGACAACCTCAACGACGCACAGAAGTCTGCCCTGTCGGCCGCCGCAGAGAAGGCCGAGGCTTTCTACGCCGCGGAAGGCGCCAAGGAGGACGCAACTTCGGTTCAGGTGTTCGAGAAGGCCGGTGTCGAGATCGCCAACATGACCGAGGCGAACTTCAACGCCTGGCGTGATCTCGCGCAGGAAACTTCCTACAAGGCGTTCAACGAAGAAGTGAAGGGCGGCCAGAAGCTGCTCGACCTCGCCCTGTCGGTGGATTGATCTTGTCATAGGCCGGCACCCATCACGGGTGTCGGCCTTTTCGCGTCCGTACTCCCGGAGCATCGAAATGCTTCTCTATGTCCGAGCCGTGCACGCGCTGTCCCGCCTGTGCGGTCTGGCCGCTGCGGCGATGATCGTCGCATCGGTCCTCATCGTCTGCCAACTGGTGTTCATGCGCTACGTGCTCAACGCCTCGACCGTGTGGCAGACCGAAGTCGTGGTCTATCTGATGATTGGCGCGACCCTGGTCGGCATGCCCTATGTGCAGCTGATCCGCGGCCACATCAACGTCGACCTGCTGCCACTTTACGTACGCACCGGCGCACCACGCAGGCGCCTGTTCGTCGCCTGCGTCATCCTGCAGGCTGCCGCCTGCGGCCTGATCGCCTGGTTCGCGGGCCACCTGTGGTTCGAGGCCGTATCCGGAGGCTGGCGCTCTGAATCGGTTTTCGGCACACCGCTGTGGATCCCGTATCTGGCCATGCCGGTCGGCTTCGGCCTGCTGGTCCTGCAGTATTTCGCCGATCTGCTGACCGCCATCGGTTGCGACGATCCCTTCGTTGCTCCGGACAAGCGTTCACCGGCCACAGTGCAGGAGGAGAACTGACATGGATCCCCTGCTGCTCAGTCTATTCGTACTGATCGTCACCGTCGCCGTGCTCTTCTCCGGCGTGTCGGTGGGCATCGGCCTGATCATCGTCTCGATCTTCTTCGTCGTCTGGCAGGACGGCACCTACGGGCTGGCGATCCTGCCCGAAGTGCTCTTCGGCAAGCTCGACAGCTTCGCGCTGCTGTCAATCCCGATGTTCATCCTGATGGGCGCGGCCGTGGCCTCCTCGCGTGCAGGTGCCGACCTGTACGCGATGCTCGAGCGCTGGCTCACGCGCGTGCCCGGCGGTCTGGTGGTGTCCAACCTTGGCGCCTGCGCGCTGTTCTCCGCGATGTCGGGTTCATCACCCGCTACCTGCGCGGCGATCGGCAAGATGGGCATCCCGGAGATGATCAAGCGCGGCTACCCCAAGGGCGTGGCCGCCGGCTCGATCGCCGCCGGCGGCACGCTGGGCATCCTGATCCCGCCCAGCGTCACGATGATCGTCTACGGCATCGCCACCGAGACCTCGATCGGCCGCCTGTTCCTCGCCGGCATCCTCCCCGGCCTGATGCTCACCGCTCTGTTCATGGCCTGGGCGATCTGGTCGACCTGGCGCCAGGCCGGCGCCCACGTGGTGGTCTCCAACATCAAGTACACGCTTGCCGAGAAACTGGAACTCGCACCCAAGATCGTGCCCTTCCTGCTGATCATCGTCGGTGTGCTCTATGCGCTTTACGGTGGCGTTGCCACGCCGTCCGAGGCGGCCGGCGTGGGGGCGGCCTTCTGCGTGCTGCTGGCCGTGGTGATCTACGGCATGTGGCGTGGCAAGGCACTGTTCCACGTGTTCCGCGACTGCACCAAGGAATCGGTGATGATCATGGTCATCATCGGCGCCTCGGGCATGTTCGGCTTCATGCTGTCGAGCCTGTACATCACGCAGTCGATCGCGGAGTGGATCATCGGCCTGCAGCTCAATCCGTGGGCGCTGATGGCGATGATCAACCTGTTCCTGCTGTGCGCGGGCTTCTTCCTGCCGCCGGTCGCGGTGATCCTGATGACCGCGCCGATCCTGCTGCCCATCGTCACCTCAGCCGGCTTCGACCCGTACTGGTTCGCGGTGGTGCTGACCATCAACATGGAAATCGGCCTGATCACGCCGCCGGTGGGGCTCAACCTTTACGTCATCAACGGTATCGCGCCGGACATCCGCCTGCAGACCATCCTGTGGGGCTCGCTGCCCTACGTTGGCTGCATGGTGCTGGCCATCGTGCTGCTGTGCATCTTCCCCGGCATCGCGACCTGGTTCCCGGAGTTCCTGATGGGCCCGGCGGTATGACGCATCCGGCCCCGACGCAGGCCGGGGCCGCGGAGAAACACGCATGAACGCCAACGATCGCCGTTTTCCCGGCACGCCGCGCTCCGAACGCAAGGGGCGTGCGGCGCGTCTCGCACAGGGTCGGCATGTGCCCGCGGACGCCGTCCCTGCACTGCTCGAGGCCGTCGTCGAGTGCGGCGACCGCGTCTGCGTCGAGGGCAACAACCAGAAGCAGGCTGACTTCCTCGCCCGCACATTGGCCGGTGTCGACCCGCAGCGCGTGCATGATCTGCACCTGGTGCAGTCGGTCGTCGCCCTGCCCGAGCACGTCGCGCTGTTCGAACGTGGCATCGCCAGCCAGCTCGACTTCTCGTTCTCCGGCCCGCAGGCCACGAGGCTGGCGGCGCTGGTCGAGGAAGGGCAGATCCGCGTCAACGCCATCCACACTTATCTGGAACTGTTCGCTCGCTACTTCGTCGACCTCACGCCCAATGTCGCGCTGATCGCGGCCGAGGCGGCCGATGCCGAGGGCAATCTGTACACCGGCCCCAACACCGAAGACACGCCGGCCATCGTCGAGGCCACGGCCTTTCGCGGCGGCATCGTCATCGCCCAGGTGAATGAAATCCGCGACAAGCTGCCGCGCGTCGACATCCCGGCCGACTGGGTCGATTACGTCGTCGAGGCGCCCACGCCCTACTACATCGAACCGCTGTTTACGCGCGACCCGGCACTGATCTCCGAGATCCAGGTGCTGATGGCGATGATGGCCATCCGCGGCATCTACGCGCGCTACGGGGTCACCACGCTCAACCACGGCATCGGGTTCGACACCGCTGCCATCGAGTTGCTGCTGCCCACCTACGCCGCGCAGCTCGGTCTCAAGGGCAAGATCTGCACGCACTGGGCGCTCAACCCCCATCCGGCCCTGATCCCGGCCATCGAGGCCGGTTTTGTGCACTCGGTACACAGTTTCGGCTCGGAGCTGGGCATGGAGAACTACATCGCCTCGCGCCCGGACGTGTTCTTCACCGGCGCGGACGGCTCCATGCGTTCGAACCGCGCGTTCTGCCAGGCTGCCGGCCACTATGCCTGCGATCTGTTCATCGGCTCGACGCTGCAGATCGATCTGGCCGGCAACAGTTCGACGGCCACGCGCGGTCGCATCGCAGGCTTTGGCGGCGCACCCAACATGGGGGCGGATGCGCGCGGACGCCGCCACGAGAGCGCCGCCTGGATCAAGGCCGGCGAAGAGGCGCGCCAGGGGCGCGACGAGATGCCGCGCGGGCGCAAGCTCGTGGTGCAGATGGTCGAAACCTTCCGTGAACACATGGCACCCGCCTTCGTGGAGCGCCTCGATGCCTGGGATCTGGCCCGCGACATGGGCTTGTCCAATCCGCCGGTGATGATCTTCGGCGACGACCTCACCCACATCGTGACCGAGGAAGGCATCGCCAACCTGCTGCTGTGCCGCGACATGGGCGAGCGCGAGCAAGCCATTCGCGGCGTGGCCGGCTACACCGAGGTGGGGCTCGCGCGCGACCGCGACCGCGTCGCCGAACTGGAGGCCCGCGGCGTGATCCTGCGCCCCGAGTCGCTCGGCATCTCGCGCCGCCAGGCCAGCCGCGACCTGCTCGCGGCGCGCTCGGTCAAGGATCTGGTGCGCATCTCGGGCGGGCTCTACGAGCCGCCCAGCCGCTTTCGCAACTGGTGAGCACGATGGAAAGACTGCACTACGACATTCCCAGCCAAGGACCGGCGCGCCGACGCGATCCGGTCCTCGTCGGTGTGACCGCCTCGGGCAACTGCGAGGTGCTGGTCGAGCCGGCCGACACCCCCGACACCTGCCGTGTGTCGGTCAACACCTCGGCGCTCGGCTTCGGCGCAATCTGGCAGGCCGTGCTGGGCGACTTCGGTCGCCGTCACGCCGCGGGGGGACTCGCCATCGAGATCAACGACGTTGGCGCCACGCCGGCGGTGGTCAGCCTGCGACTGGACCAGGCGATCGAAGTCTGGGAGGAGGAGCATGCCTAGAAAGAGCTTCTATGAAGCCTCGGCGCGCGAGCGCGTACTTGCCCTGCTCGACGCCGACAGTTTCCATGAATTCGTCCCGCCCTCCGAGCGCGCGACCAGCCCGCACCTGCGCGAGCTCGACCAGCCAGTGGCTTTCGACGACGGCCTGATCGCCGGCGCCGGCACGCTCGACACCCGGAGCGTGCTCATTGCCGCGCAGGAAGGGGCTTTCCTCGGCGGTGCGGTCGGTGAGGTGCACGGCGCCAAGCTGGTCGGCCTGCTGCGCCGTGCCATCGCGGAACGTCCCGCGGCGGTGCTGATCCTGTTCGATTCGGGCGGCGTGCGCCTGCACGAAGCCAACGCCGGCCTGGTCGCGGTCTCCGAAATCCTGCGCGCGATCTGCGCCGCGCGCGCGGCCGGAGTGCGCGTTGTCGGCCTGATCGGCGGTGCGGCCGGCTGCTTCGGCGGCACCGGGCTGATCGCGCGCTGCTGCGACGCCATCGTGATGTCCGAGGAAGGCCGGCTGGCGATGTCCGGCCCCGAGGTCATCGAGACCGTGCACGGCGTCGAGGAATTCGACGCGCGCGATCGCGCGCTGGTGTGGCGCGTGACCGGCGGCAAGCACCGCTACCTGCTGGGCGAGGCCGACCGCCTCGTCGACGACGACATCGACGCCTTCCGCAGTGCAGCCATCGAACTGCTCGACGGCCCCTCCGGCCTGGATCTGGACGATGTCGAACGCGAACATGCGATGCTCGCCGCGCGCTGGCAGGCCTACGCCGACTGCGAAGACGCGCCCGAGATCTGGCGGCGGCTGGGCATCGAGACGCCCGACAAGATTGCCATGATGGACGCCGCCGAGTTCGTCGCAACGGCTGATCTGGCGCGGAGGCCGGCATGACGCGCGACGAACTGCTCACCGCCTTCTTCGGCGACGAATTCCAGCCCACCCACAGCGATGATCACTGCTTCACCGGGCGGGCGAGCGTCGACGACGAGACCGTCACCGTAATCGGTACGGCCAACCGCGCCGAAGTCGGCGTCGACCTTTGCCTGCGCATGGCCGCGGCGGTGCTCGAGTGCGTACGCGAGCGCCCCCGCGAGGCCATCGTCTTCTTCCTCGACACCCAGGGCCAGCGCCTGCGCCGGCGCGACGAGCTGCTGGGGCTCAACGGCTACATGGCGCATCTTGCCAAGTGCTGCGAGGTCGCCCGCGGGCGTGGCCATCCGCTGCTGTCGGTGGTCTACGGTGAGGCTGTCTCGGGCGGCTATCTCACCACCGGCATGATGGCCGATGCGTGCTATGCCGTGGCCGGGGCCGAGATCAAGGTCATGAACCTGCCGGCCATGGCGCGCATCACCAAGGTGCCGCTCGAACGCCTCGAAGAGCTGGCCAGCCGCTCGCCGGTGTTCTCGCCGGGCGCCGACAACTATCTGGCCATGGGCCATTTGCGCGCGATCTGGAGCGACGACCATGGAGCGCGGCTGGCCGCCGCGCTGGCCGACCTGCGCGCCGGGCGCCCCGAGGCCGACACCCGCATGGACGATGGGCTGACCCGCGGAGGGCGCCGCCTGGCCGCGTCCATCGCGTCCAAGGTTGCCACCCATGAGTGAGCACCGCAGCGCACGTCACGATCTGGTCTGGCTGGAGCCGGGCAGCGCATCGCGCGCAACCGCCCTGCCGCTGCCGCCGCTCTCGGCCGAAGACGCGATCACGCGACTCGCTGAGTGGATCGGCGCCGGCCGGCCGCTGGTCGTCGCTCGCCAGCCGGCGTACCTTCCCCCCGGCCGGATGCGCCTCGGCCTGCCGCTGCCCGTCAATGAAGGCAAGCTGCGCCTGGCCTTCGACGTGCCGCGCGCGGCCGTCCTGCGCCGCGCCCCGCCACCGCCGCTGGCCGCATTGCCC
>JACESY010000056.1 GCA_013911595.1 Azoarcus sp. | reverse complement strand
GGGTGGACGCACGTTCGCGGTAGAGGGCGACGACCTCCTCGAGACTTGGCCCGGCCTCCGGGTCAATGCCGCGTCGCGCCAGCCGCGAGGCGACCTCGCTGGCCAGATACGCCACGTCGGCCTGCTTGATGTAGTGGGCGTTGAGCCAGTTGAGCTTTTCGGTGTTGAACTGTGCGGCCGATGGCGTGATGTGGTCGAGATCGAACCACTCGACGAACTGCGCGCGCGAAAAGATCTCTTCGTCGCCATGGCTCCAGCCCAGGCGCGCGAGGTAGTTGATGACGGCCTCGGGCAGATAGCCATCCTCGTCGTACTGCATGACGCTGACCGCGCCATGGCGCTTGGACAGCTTGGTGCCGTCGTCACCGAGGATCATCGACAGGTGGGCGTACTGCGGCACCTCTGCGCCCAGCGCGCGCAGGATGTTGATCTGGCGCGGCGTGTTGTTCACGTGGTCGTCACCGCGGATGACCTGCGTGATGCGCATGTCCAGATCGTCGACGACGACACAGAAATTGTAGGTGGGCGTACCGTCGCCGCGCGCGATCACCAGATCGTCCAGCTCCTCGTTGGCGAACTCGATGCGCCCCTTGACCAGATCGTCCCACGCGACGACGCCGTTGTGCGGGTTGCGAAAACGCACGACGGGCTTAACGCCCGCCGGCGGAGTTGGCAGCGTCTTGCCCGGCTCGGGTCGCCAGCGACCGTCGTAGCGCGGCTTCTCGCCTCGCTCGCGCTGCGCCTCGCGCATCGCGTCGAGTTCCTCGGGCGTCGCATAGCAGTGGTAGGCCGTGCCGGCCTCGAGCATCTGGCCGATGACTTCCCGGTAGCGGTCGAAGCGCTGCGTCTGGTAGAACGGCCCCTCGTCCGCATCCAGCCCCAGCCAGTGCATGCCGTCGAGAATGGCCTGCACCGCCTCGGGCGTGGAACGCTCCAGATCGGTGTCCTCGACACGCAGGATGAACTGCCCGCCGTGGCGCCGCGCATAGGCCCAGCAGAACAGCGCAGTGCGCGCGCCGCCGATGTGCAGGAAACCGGTGGGACTGGGGGCGAAACGGGTGCGGACGGACATTGCAGAGGCTCCTGGCTGCGCGGGTACCGGATAACAAAAAACCCCGGCCAAACGGGCGGGGTTTCGTGTTGGTGGGCGGTACTGGGATCGAACCAGTGACCCCTGCCGTGTGAAGGCAGTGCTCTACCGCTGAGCTAACCGCCCCGGAAGAAGAAGCGCGGATTCTATGTGCAGCGGGGCGAGGCGTCAACACACCGCCGCATGGAACCGCTTGCGAGACCGACGCATCGAACGCAGATGCGCAAGAAGTCCGACCTGCCGACCAAACCCTGTCGTCACTGTGGCCGCCCATTTGCCTGGCGTCGCAAGTGGGCGCGCGCATGGGACGAAGTACGCTACTGTTCCCGGCGCTGCGCGCGGGGTGCACGAATGGCACCCCAATCCGGGCGCCAACCACAGGAGACTTGCCGATGACGAAATACCTGAGCGTGGCATTGATGCTGTGCCTGCCACTGGCACACGCCGCCCCACCCGAGCCGATCGAGCAACTCGACCTGCAGCGCTACCTGGGGACCTGGCATGAGATCGCGAAGTATCCCAACCGATTCCAGGAGCAGTGCGTCTCGGAAACCACTGCCACCTACGCGCGTTCGGACGAGGGGCGCATCGAGGTCGTCAACCGTTGCCGTACCGCGTCCGGCGAGTTCGACGAGGCAAAAGGCGTCGCCCGTCTGGTCGGCGACACGGGTTCACCTAAGCTCAAGGTCCGTTTCGCACCGGCCTGGCTGTCGTGGCTACCGATGGTATGGGGGGATTACTGGGTGATCGATCTCGACGAGGCCTATACGCTGGTTGCCATCAGCGAACCCTCGCGGGAATACCTGTGGATTCTGGCGCGCAAGCCCGACGTTCCGAACGAACGCGTCGAAGCGCTGATCGCAAGACTGGCAAAACGCGGCTTCGATCCGGCGCGCATCGTACGCTCGCCAAACGACGCGCGCTGAAGCCGAAGGGCTCAGGCCCAGGTATCGATGACGCCGCCGCTGCTCCCGCTCGGCGAGGACACCTGCAGCACCTGAAGCATCATCTCGGCCTGCTGTTCCTGCATCTCCATG
This sequence comes from Azoarcus sp., assembly GCA_013911595.1. GTDB lineage: Bacteria > Pseudomonadota > Gammaproteobacteria > Burkholderiales > Rhodocyclaceae > Pseudazoarcus. The sequence goes on along the minus strand of JACESY010000056.1, from coordinate 14,567 downwards.
GCCTTCTTGAGCATCATCAGGGATGCCTGCTCCTGCGTGCGGGCCTGCGCGTTGGCGGTCGCGAATGCTGCAATCGATGAAACGTCCATCAGAAAAACTCGAAGGCAGTGGTCTTACCCGTATTAACGGCAGCAGAGCACGAAACTTGAGGTCCGCGCGCCCCGCTGTCCTGATCCGCCTTATTGCCCGGAGAGCATCTTGTGGCGCTTTTCGACGAGTGCTTCGAGCGAGGCCTCGACGATCGCCAGACCTTCGCGCAGCATGTCCTCGTCGATCAGCAGCGAGGGCAGGAACTTGAGCACCTGGTCGTCGGCACCGGCCGTCTCGATCACCAGGCCGCGCGTGAAGGCCTCGGCCGACGTCTCACCGGCCACACCCGGCTGGGGCAGTTCCAGACCCCAGATCATGCCCAGGCCGCGAACGCTCGCATTCAGCTCAGGGAAACGGTCGGCGATGCGCTGGAGCTCGCCGCGGATGATCTCGCCCTTGTGCGCGACTGCGCCAGACAGGTCGTCGTTCTCCCAGTAGCCCAGCGCTTCGGTCGCCGCCACGAAGGCCAGATTGTTGCCGCGGAAGGTACCCGTGTGCTCGCCCGGCTTCCACTGATCGAGATCGGGGCGCATCAGCAGCAGCGCCATCGGCAGGCCGCCACCGATGGATTTGGACAGGGTGACCATGTCGGGCTGGATACCGGCGCGCTCGAAGCTGAAGAAGGTGCCGGTGCGGCCATTGCCGACCTGGATGTCGTCGATGATGAGCAGGATGTCGTACTCGCGGCACAGCCCGGCGAGCTTTTGCAGCCATTCGATGCTGGCCACATTGACGCCGCCCTCGCCCTGCACCGTCTCGACGATGACCGCCGCCGGCAGGTCGATGCCGCTGCTGCCGTCTTCCAGAAAACGACGCATGTAGTCAACGCTGTCCACCCCCTCGCCAAGGAAGCCGTCGAAGGGCATGAACGCGCTGTTGCTGCGCGAGCCGTAGGATTCGTCCTTGTAGTAGTAGTTGCCCGTCACCGCGAGCGAACCCAGCGTCAGGCCGTGGTAGCCGTTGGTGAAGGCGATGATGTTGGAGCGGCGCTTGAGCATGCGTGCGAGCTTGAGCGCGGTCTCGACGGCATTGGTGCCGGTGGGCCCCGTGAACTGCACCTTGTAGTTCAGGTTGCGCGGCTCGAGGATGGTGTCGCGGAACTTGGTCAGGAAGGCGCGCTTGGCCACCGTGGCCTTGTCCAGTCCGTGCACGATGCCGCCACGTTCCAGATAGGCGATCATTGCCTCGGAAAAGCGCGGGTTGTTGTGACCGTAGTTCAGTACGCCGGCGCCGGCGAAGAAGTCGATGTAGCGATTGCCGTGCTCGTCGAAGATCTCCGAACCGCGGGCGACGTCGAACACCACCGGAAAGGAGCGGATATAGCCGCGGACCTCGGATTCCATTTCATCGAAAATTCGCATCGCAATCACCTCGGGTTCGGTATTCACAGCGCCGACGATCGACTCCAGAAAAGTCGTATCGCTTCGGGCTTTGCACGCAGACCACTTCGCGCGAAGCCGGGATCGGCAGGATCGTTTTAGTATCCCCGAGCGACCCGGTCGGGTCAAACCGCATTCGCCGCGCGCCCATCGCCGGCAACCGGGACGAGCGCAGTAGCGAAAAGCCCGGAACGGTGTCCGGGCTTTTCGGGGAAAACCAATGGTGGGTGCTGACGGGGTCGAACCGCCGACATTCGCCTTGTAAGGGCGACGCTCTACCAACTGAGCTAAGCACCCGCACCGACGATGGCGAACCATCTGCCGGGTCGAAGGGGCGCTACTTTACCGCATCCTTCAGACCCTTGCCAGCGCGGAATTTCGGAATGCGCGCCGCCTTGATGCGGATGCTCTTTCCGGTGCGGGGGTTGCGACCATTTCGCTCGGCACGCGTACCCACGTAAAAGGTGCCGAAACCGACCAGGGTCACGGTGTCGTTCTTCTTCAAGGCCTTGCGCACGGCGTCGACCGCGGCGTCGAGCGCGCGTCCGGCAGCCGCCTTGGAAATATCGGCCTGTGCGGCGATTGCATCTACCAGTTCGGATTTATTCACGTAGAACCCCCCTCTTGGCGTTGAGCATTCAACCCGTTTATCGTCGATGATGCCCGCGGGGCGCGGTCGTGCCGCGTCTGGTCGTGATTCGCGGACGGTCTCCTCCGTGTTGCACGGTTTTTATAGCGTGCGCTCTTCGGCGCTGTCAACAAGCGATGCCACGTGCAGAGCACGTGGCATCGGACAACTGCAGCGAAAGTCAGGGAAAGCTCAGTGGGCGCGGATGCTCTTTCCGGCCGCGTCGACCTCGCCACCGGGCGGAACCTCAGGGACACTCTCTTCAAGCGGTTCGGGCTGACGCTCCAGTGCGTGCTCGAGCACCTTGTCGAACCAGCGCACCGGAATGATCTCGAGCGCGTTCTTGATATTCTCGGGAATTTCCGCCAGATCCTTGACGTTTTCCTCCGGGATCAGCGCCGTGGTGATGCCGCCGCGCACAGCAGCCAGCAGCTTCTCCTTGAGACCGCCAATCTGCAGCACCTCACCACGCAAGGTGATCTCGCCCGTCATGGCGACATCCGCGCGCACCGGGATGCCGGTGAGCGAGGACACCAGCGCGGTCGTGATCGCGATGCCGGCCGACGGGCCATCCTTGGGGATCGCCCCTTCCGGGAAGTGGATGTGCAGGTCGCTCTTCTCGAAGACCTCGTCCTTGACCCCAAGCTTTCTCGCACGGCTGCGCACCACCGAGCGGGCCGCCTCGACCGATTCCTTCATCACGTCGCCGATCGAGCCGGTGCGCTGGATGTTGCCCTTGCCGGGCATCACCACCGACTCGATGGTGAGCAGCTCGCCGCCCACCTCGGTCCAGGCGAGACCGGTGACCTGGCCGACCTGGTTCTCTTTCTCGGCAACGCCGAACGAGTACTGACGCACGCCCAGGTACTTGTCGAGGTTCTCGGCAGTGATCTGGATCTTCTCGCCCTTCTTCGCCAGCACCAGCGCCTTGACCACCTTGCGGCAGATCTTGGAGACCTCGCGCTCGAGGCTGCGCACGCCCGCTTCGCGGGTGTAGTAGCGGCAGATGTCACGCACCGCAGCTTCGGTGATCTCGATCTCACCCGCCTTCAGACCATTGTTCTTGATCTGCTTGGGGATCAGGTAACGCATCGCGATGTTGGTCTTCTCGTCCTCGGTGTAGCCGGACACACGGATGACTTCCATGCGGTCGAGCAGCGCCGGCGGAATACTCAAGGTGTTCGCAGTGGCGACGAACATCACGTCTGACAGATCGTAATCGACCTCAATGTAGTGGTCCTGGAAGGTGTGGTTCTGTTCCGGGTCCAGCACTTCGAGCAGCGCCGAACTCGGGTCACCGCGGAAATCCATGCCCAGCTTGTCGACCTCGTCGAGCAGGAACAGCGGGTTCTTCACGCCGACCTTGATCATGTTCTGCAGGATTTTGCCCGGCATCGAGCCAATGTAGGTGCGGCGATGGCCACGGATCTCGGCCTCGTCGCGCACGCCACCCAGGGCCATGCGGATGAACTTGCGGTTGGTCGCACGCGCGATCGACTGACCCAGCGAGGTCTTGCCCACGCCCGGGGGGCCGACCAGGCACAGGATCGGCGCCTTGACCTTGTCGACGCGTTGCTGCACGGCCAGATACTCGACGATGCGCTCCTTGACCTTCTCGAGCCCGTAGTGGTCCTGGTCGAGAATCTTCTCGGCCTTGACCAGATCCTTGCTGACACGCGAACGCTTCTTCCACGGCAGGCCGATGAGCGTGTCGATGTAGTTGCGCACGACGGTCGCTTCGGCCGACATCGGCGACATCAACTTGAGCTTCTTGAACTCGCCCTCGGCCTTGGCGAGCGCGTCTTTCGACAGGCCCGAGGAATGGATCTTCTTGTCCATCTCCTCGAGGTCCGCGCCCTCTTCGCCTTCGCCAAGCTCCTTCTGGATGGCCTTGACCTGCTCGTTCAGGTAGTACTCGCGCTGGCTCTTCTCCATCTGGCGCTTGACGCGGCCACGGATGCGCTTCTCCACCTGCAGGATGTCGAGCTCGGTCTCGATCTGCGAGAGCAGCTTCTCGAGCCGCGTGCGGGTGTCGAAAACCTCGAGCACGTCCTGCTTGTGCTCGAGCTTGAGCGGAAGATGGGCCGCGATGGTGTCGGCCAGACGCCCGGCATCCTCGATGCCCGACAGCGAGGCGAGGATTTCGCCCGGAATCTTCTTGTTGAGTTTCACGTACTGGTCGAACTGACCGATGATCGCGCGGCGCATGGCCTCGACTTCGGTCGTGCCGCCGTCGGAAACCACGACCGGGGCGACGCGCGCGACGAACAGCTCCTCCGCGTCCTCGACCGAGAGCACGTGGGCACGGTGCACGCCTTCGACGAGCACCTTGATCGTGCCGTCGGGCAGCTTGAGCATCTGCAGCACGTTGGCTACGCAGCCGACGTCGTACAGATCGTCGGCGGAGGGCTCGTCCTTGGCCGCCGAGCGCTGGGCGACAAGCAGGATGCTCTTGTCGCCTTCCATCGCCGTCTCGAGGGCCTTGATCGACTTCGGCCGCCCGACGAACAACGGAATGACCATGTGCGGGAACACCACGACGTCGCGCAACGGCAACAGCGGAAGGGTGTTCTGTTCGACGGATTGTTCGGACTGGCTTGCCATGAGTGGAACCTCTGTGGGGGAGCAGTTTGTTATCTGGGGGCGCTGCCCCGGAAATCAAGCGGCGACCCGACGACGCTCGACCGCCGACACGCCGTTGGCGCATCGGCACACTTCGAGCTTACGCGCGGGCCGTGACGGCCCGCAAGCTCGTCTTGTGGGGGTCAGTTGGAGCCGGAGACCTTTTGCTGGTCGGCGTAGATCAGCAGCGGCTGGGCGGCGTCGTTGATCGTGCCCTCATCAATGACGACTTTCTCCACGCCTTCGAGCGTGGGCAGGTCGTACATGATGTCGAGCAGTGCGCCTTCGAGGATGGAGCGCAGGCCGCGCGCACCGGTGCGACGTGCGATGGCCTTGCGGGCGATCGCGTGCAGCGCGGCAGGACGGATCTCGAGCTCCACGCCTTCCATCGAGAAGAGTTTCTGATACTGCTTGAGCAGCGCGTTCTTGGGTTCGACGAGAATCTGGATGAGGGCGTCCTCGTCCAGTTCCTCGAGCGTCGCAACCACCGGCAGGCGGCCGACGAACTCCGGGATGAGTCCAAACTTGACTAGGTCTTCCGGCTCGACGTGCCCGAGGAACTCCGACACGGCGCGTCCGTCGCGGCTCTTGACCTCGGCGCCGAAGCCGATGCCGACCTGCTCGGTCCGCTCGCGGATGACCTTGGCCAGCCCGTCGAAGGCGCCGCCGCAGATGAACAGCACGTTGGTGGTGTCGACCTGGATGAAATCCTGGTTCGGATGCTTGCGCCCGCCCTGCGGCGGGATCGAGGCCTGCGTGCCCTCGACGAGCTTGAGCAACGCCTGCTGCACGCCCTCGCCGGAGACGTCGCGCGTAATCGACGGGTTGTCGGACTTGCGCGAAATCTTGTCGATCTCGTCGATATAGACGATGCCCTGCTGCGCCTTGTCGACGTCGTAGTCGCACTTCTGCAGCAGTTTCTGGATGATGTTCTCGACGTCCTCGCCGACGTAGCCGGCTTCGGTCAGGGTCGTCGCATCCGCCATCACGAAGGGCACGTTGAGCAGTCGCGCGAGCGTCTGCGCGAGCAGCGTCTTGCCCGAGCCGGTCGGCCCGATGAGCAGGATGTTGCTCTTGGACAGCTCAACCTCGTCCTTGTCCGTGGCCAGGTGACGCAATCGCTTGTAGTGGTTGTACACCGCCACCGACAGGTTGCGCTTGGCCTTCCCCTGGCCGATGACGTACTGGTCGAGAATGCGGCAGATCTCGGCCGGCGTGGGCAGGCTGCCCTTGCCGGCTTCCGAACTGACGCTCTCCATCATCTCGTCGCGGATGATGTCGTTGCACAGCTCGATGCATTCGTCGCAGATGAAGACGGACGGGCCCGCAATCAGCTTGCGCACCTCGTGTTGACTCTTTCCGCAGAAGGAGCAGTACAGCAGCTTGTCGCCACCCGTCTTCTTGTCGGTCATGATCGGTTTCTCCGCTTTCAGGCGTCGTTGCGCGACGCGAGCACCTTGTCGACGATGCCGTACTCGACCGCTGCCTCGGCACTCATGAAGTTGTCGCGGTCGGTGTCCTTCTCGATGCTCTCGAGCGGCTGGCCGGTATGCTCAGCGAGCATCTTGTTGAGCCGCTCGCGGATGTACAGAATCTCGCGGGCGTGGATCTCGATGTCCGAGGCCTGACCCTGAAAGCCGCCCAGCGGCTGGTGGATCATGATGCGCGAGTTGGGCAGGCAAAAGCGCTTGCCCTTGGCGCCGGCGGCGAGCAGGAACGAGCCCATGCTCGCGGCCTGACCGATGCACAGCGTCGACACGTCCGGCTTGATGAACTGCATGGTGTCGTAGATCGCCATGCCGGCCGAAACCGAGCCCCCCGGCGAGTTGATGTAGAAATACACGTCCTTGTCCGGATTCTCGGATTCAAGGAAGAGCAACTGGGCAACGATGAGGTTGGCCGTCGCGTCATTGACCGGGCCGACCAGGAACACCACGCGCTCCTTGAGGAGACGCGAATAGATGTCGTAGGCGCGCTCGCCGCGCCCGCTCTGTTCTACGACCATCGGCACCAGGCCGAGGGCCTGAGGATCCCAGTTGCCGTTCATTTCGCTGGCTTTGCTCATCGTTTCCCGTCTTTACGACCCATCAGGCCGCAGAATTTCCCATCAGTTCATCAAAGTCGACCGACTTGTCTTCGGTCTTGGCCTCGCCCAGCGCCCATTCGACGACGTTGTCCTCGATCACGATCGCCTCGACCTGCGACAGGCGATCCGGCTGAGAGTAATACCAGCGTACCAGTTCCTGCGGGTCCTCGTAGCTTTGCGCCATGTCCTCGACAACACTGCGAATCTGCTCGGGCTTGGCGAACAGTTCCTTGTCCTTGACGATCTCGGCCATGATCAGCCCGAGCTTGACGCGGCGCTGCGCCTGTTCCGTGAACCATGACGGCTCGACCGGCACATCCTTGAGATTCATGCCGCGCATTTCCATGTCGCGACGCGCATTCTCGGCGAGCTGCTCGGACTCTTTGTCGACCAAAGCCGTGGGCACGTCGAACTCGGTGACTTCGAGCAACGCGTTCATGACCTGCTCCTTGACGCGGCCGTGCACGCGACGTTTGACCTCGCGCTCGAGGTTGGCCTTGACCTCCTCGCGCAGCTTGGACACCTCACCGCTGGCCACACCCAGCGTCTTGGCGAATTCCTCGTCGACTTCCGGCAGCACGGGCTTTTCGACCGCCTTGACGGTGACGTCGAAGGCAACCGTCTTGCCGGCCAGATTCTCGGCGTGGTAATCCTCCGGGAAGGTCATCTCAAAGGTCTTCTCCTCGTCCTTGCCCATGCCCTTCACGGCCTTCTCGAAATCGGCCAGCATCGAGCCGGCACCGATCACGAACGGGAAGTCCTCGGCGCTGCCGCCCTCAAAGGGCTCGCCATCCATCTTGCCGACGAAGTCGATGGTCACGCGGTCGCCGTCCTTGGCCTTGCGCTTGCACGCCTCGAATTGCGTACGCTGCTTGCGCAGCACCTCAAGGGTCTTTTCGACTTCTTCGTCACCGACGGTGAGGACCGGACGCTCGATCTGCTGATCGGCGAGCGAACCCGGCTTGACCTCGGGATAGACCTCGAACACTGCCGTGAACGACAGCATGCCGTCCGCTGACTTGTCACCAGGCTCGATGCGCGGCTGACCGGCGATGCGCAGCTCCTGCTCGCGCAGCTTCTCGCCGAAGGCCTTTTCGACCGCAGCGCCGATGGCTTCCGAGCGCGCCTGCGCGCCGTAGGTCTGGGCGACGATCTTGAGCGGCACCTTACCCGGCCGGAAACCGGCCATCTTGACGGTGCGGGCCATGCGCTTGAGGCGGGCATCGACCTCTTTTTCGATCTCGGCGACCGGCACGGTCATGTCGATACGGCGCTCCAGCGCGTTCGGCGTTTCCTGATTGTTTTCCATCAATTGCTTCCCGACAAGGTCAAAAATACGTGAAACGGCCGGCGTACTCCGGGATCCAGGCGGGATCGTCTCGGGGCGCCGACCGGTTCTGCTAGGTTCTCGCTAACCGCGGATTCTAGCACATGCGAGGGGGCTTCCTTCCAGCGTCAGGCGGTGGCCATAATGGCTCCAACAAGGGGCGCGCAATGTTGTGTGCGAATGTGGAACTTGCCGCACGGCACCGCCTCACAGCCTTCACACGCAACGATTTCCCGACGGCGTCACAAACACCGCCGGAGAAACGCCGGGGTGCATCTCCGGCGCGCAATACCGACTCCGGCGACCCGCCGGCACGCAATGCATCAGGAGGCGCCAGATGAGCATCTTCAACACCTACCAGTCCCGCTTCGAGGCCACACGCGACGAGGAGATGTCGATCCAGGAGTACCTGGAGATCTGCAAGAGCGACCGCTCCGCCTACGCCACCGCCGCCGAGCGCATGCTGATGGCCATCGGCGAACCCGAACTCGTCGACACCCGGCTCGACCCTCGGCTGTCGCGCATCTTTTCGAACAAGGTATTGCGCATCTACCCGGCCTTCCGCGACTTCTACGGCATGGAAGAGGTGATCGAGAGCATCGTCGCCTACTTCCGCCACGCCGCGCAGGGACTCGAGGAGAAGAAGCAGATCCTCTATCTGCTCGGCCCGGTCGGCGGCGGCAAGTCCTCGCTGGCCGAGAAGCTCAAGCATCTCATCGAGCACGTGCCCTTCTATGCGATCCAGGGCTCGCCGGTGAACGAGTCTCCATTGGGCCTGTTCGACCCTGATGAGGACGGCCCCATTCTCGAAGAGGATTTCGGCATCCCGCGCCGCTATCTCGAGACCATCATGAGTCCGTGGGCGGTCAAGCGCCTGCACGAGTACGGCGGTGACATAACGAAGTTCCGCGTGGTGCGCGTGCGCCCCTCGGTGCTCAAGCAAAAGGCCGTGGCCAAGACCGAACCGGGCGACGAGAACAACCAGGACATTTCTTCGCTGGTCGGCAAGGTCGATATCCGCCAGCTCGAACACCATTCGCAGGACGACCCGGACGCCTACAGCTATTCAGGCGGGCTGTGCCTGGCCAACCGCGGGCTGCTCGAATTCGTCGAGATGTTCAAGGCCCCGATCAAGGTGTTGCACCCGCTGCTCACGGCCACGCAGGAAGGCAACTACAAGGGCACGGAGGGTTTCGGTGCGATCCCGTTCGACGGCATCGTGCTTGCCCACTCCAACGAATCCGAGTGGATCTCGTTCAAGAACAACAAGAACAACGAGGCCTTCCTTGACCGCATCTACACCGTCAAGGTCCCCTACTGCCTGCGCGTATCCGACGAAGTGCGCATCTACGAGAAGCTGCTCGCCAACAGCTCGCTCGCGCAGGCGCCGTGCGCACCCGACACGCTGACGATGATGGCGCAGTTCGCCGTGCTCTCGCGCCTCAAGGAACCGGAGAACTCCAGCATCTACTCGAAGATGCGCGTGTATGACGGCGAAAACCTCAAGGACACCGACCCCAAGGCCAAGAGTATCCAGGAGTACCGCGACTATGCCGGCGTCGACGAGGGCATGACGGGGCTGTCGACGCGCTTTGCGTTCAAGGCGCTGTCCAAGGTCTTCAACTTCGACCACCGCGAGGTCGCCGCCAACCCGGTGCACCTGCTCTACGTGCTCGAACAGCAGATCGCGCGCGAGCAGTTCCCGCCAGAGACCGAAGCGCGCTATCTGAACTACCTGAAGGAATATCTCTCGGCGCAGTACGCCGAGTTCATCGGCAAAGAAATCCAGACGGCCTACCTGGAGAGCTACTCCGAGTACGGCCAGAACATCTTCGACCGCTACGTGACCTTCGCCGACTTCTGGATCCAGGATCAAGAGTTCCGCGACCCCAACACCGGCGAGATCCTCGACCGCGGCGCGCTCAACGACGAGCTCGAGAAGATCGAGAAGCCCGCCGGCATCAGCAACCCCAAGGACTTCCGCAACGAAGTCGTCAATTTCGTGCTGCGCGCACGCGCCAAACACGGCGGCAAGAATCCGGCCTGGACCAGCTACGAGAAGCTGCGCGGCGTGATCGAGAAGAAGATGTTCTCGAACACCGAGGACCTGCTGCCGGTGATCAGCTTCAACACCAAGGCCAGCGCGGACGACCAGAAGAAGCATCAGGATTTCGTCGATCGCATGGCCGACAAGGGCTACACCGAGAAGCAGGTACGCCTGCTGTGCGAGTGGTATCTGCGCGTGCGCAAGTCGTCCTGATCCGCGCGCTTTGCGTCATCGCGCGGCGCCCACGGGGGCCGCGCGGAACACGGAGATTGCACCCATGGTGCGCATCATCGACCGTCGTTTTGACAGCAAGAACAAGAGCGCGGTCAACCGCCAGCGCTTCCTGCGCCGCTTCCGCCGCCAGATCCGCGAAGCCGTGAACGACGCCATCGGCGAGCGTTCGATCCGCGATCTGGACAACGGCGAGGCGGTCTCCATCCCGGCGCGCGACCTGTCCGAACCGCAGTTCCGGCATGGCCCCGGTGGCGTGTGGGAAAAGGTCTTTCCGGGGAACGACCAGTTCCACACGGGTGACCGCATCGCCCGTCCTCAGTCCGAGGACGGCGGAGGCGGAGGCAGCCAGGCCAGCAACGAGGGCGAAGGCGAGGACGACTTCGTCTTCCAGCTCTCGCGCGAGGAATTCCTCGACATCTTCTTCGACGACCTCGAACTGCCCAACCTGGTGCGCACGGAACTGGCGCGCATCACCGATTTCCGCTCGCGGCGGGCCGGCTTCACCACCGACGGCGCACCGACCAACATCAATATCGTGCGCTCGCTGCGCGGCGCGCTGGGGCGGCGCCTGGCGATGGGCTCACCGCTGGCCGCGCGCATCCGCCAGCTACAAGGCGAACTCGACGAACTCGTCACGCAGCACGGCGAGCAGTGCGAGCGGGCGCGCGAGTTGCGCGAGGAGATCGCCGCCCTGCGCATCCGCGTCGAGGCCATCCCCTTCATCGACAGTTTCGACCTGCGCTACAACAATCGCGCACCCGAGCCGGTGCCCACCTCGCGCGCGGTGATGTTCTGCCTGATGGACGTATCCGGGTCGATGGATGAGGAAAAGAAAGCTACCGCCAAGCGCTTCTTCATGCTGCTGTATCTGTTCCTGACCCGCAGCTACGAGGAAATCGACGTGGTCTTCATCCGCCACCACACGATCGCGCGCGAGGTCGACGAAGACGATTTCTTCCATTCGCGCGAGTCCGGCGGCACGGTGGTGTCGAGCGCGCTCAACCTGATGCGCGACATCGTCACCGAGCGCTATGCCGGCGGCGGCTGGAACATCTACGGCGCACAGGCCTCGGACGGCGATAACTGGGACAACGATTCGCCCATCTGCCGCGAGCTGCTCGCCAGCGCGGTGCTCCCGCACTGCCAGTACTTCGCCTACGTCGAGATCACGCCGGCCGAGCCGCAAAACCTGTGGCGCGAGTACGCGAAGCTGCGCGAGGCCCACCCGAATTTCGCGATGCAGCGCATCGAGGAGCCTGCGCAAATCTACCCGGTGTTCCGCGAACTGTTCAAGAAGAGCCTGGTATGAAAGTCGCCGACAAGATGCATAACGAGCTGCCCGACACCTCCGAATGGAGCTTCGAGGCGATCGACCGCTACCACGAGGAGATCGCGCGCGTGGCGCGCGAATTCGGACTGGACACCTACCCGGTGCAGGTCGAGATCATCACTGCCGAGCAGATGATGGACGCCTACGCCTCGGTCGGCATGCCGGTCAACTATCACCACTGGTCCTTCGGGAAGCACTTTCTGGCGACCGAGCGCGGCTACCGGCGCGGGCAGATGGGCCTGGCCTACGAGATCGTGATCAACTCGAACCCCTGCATCGCCTACCTGATGGAGGAGAACACGCTCACCATGCAGGCGCTGGTGATCGCCCATGCGGCTTACGGGCACAACAGCTTCTTCAAGGGCAACTACCTGTTTCGCACCTGGACCAACGCCGACGCGATCATCGATTACTTGGTGTTCGCCCGCCACTATCTGGCTGAATGTGAACAGCGCCACGGCGTGGATGCGGTCGAATCCCTGCTCGACTCCTGCCACGCGCTGATGAACCTGGGCGTGGACCGCTACCGCCGCCCACAGAAGCTCACGCTGGCCAAGGAGAAGATGCGCCAGTCCGAGCGCGCGGAATACCTGCAGGCCCAGGTCAACGAGTTGTGGCGCACGCTGCCGCGCATGGATGCCCATCGTGAGGAACGCGACGAACGCCGCTTTCCGTCCGAGCCGGAGGAAAATCTGCTGTACTTCATCGAGAAGCACGCCCCGCTGCTTGAACCCTGGCAGCGCGAGGTCGTGCGCATCGTGCGCAAGATCTCGCAGTACTTCTTCCCGCAGCGCCAGACCCAGGTCATGAACGAGGGCTGGGCCACCTTCTGGCACTACACGCTGCTCAACCGTCTCTACGACGAGGGACTGGTTGGCGACGCCTTCATGCTCGAATTCCTGCAGTCGCACACCAACGTGGTCTACCAGCCCGCCTACCGCGAGCGCTGGTTCTCCGGCATCAACCCCTACGCGCTGGGCTTCGCGATGTGGACCGACATCCGCCGCATCTGCGAACAACCCACCGACGAGGACCGCGAGTGGTTCCCGGATATCGCCGGCAGCGACTGGCACGAGACCTTCGACTTCGCGATGCGCAACTTCAAGGACGAGAGCTTCGTCGCGCAGTATCTGTCGCCCAAGGTAATACGCGACTTCCACCTGTTCGCGATCCTCGACGACGAGCACGATGACCGACTGCAGGTCTCCGCCATCCACGATGAAATCGGCTATCGCAATGTGCGCGCCCTGCTGTCCGAGCAGTACAACCTGGGCAGTCGCGAGCCCAACATCCAGGTGCATTCGGTGGATCTTCGCGGCGACCGCTCGCTGACCCTGCGCTATACCCCGTATCGCGATCGCCCGCTGGAGCGCTCCGCCGACGAGGTCATGAAGCACGTCGCGCGACTATGGGGCTTCACGGTGTGCCTCGAGATCGAGCGCGAACACGGCGGCGTCGAACTGTTGCAGGAAATCCGCCACGACCGGCGGAGTGAAGCGGACTTCTCATAGGGCGTTCGCGCCCATCGCATACAATCGGCCGCACACCGTAGCGGAGTCCCCATGTTCTCGTCCCCCGAACCGATCTACACGGTCGCCGGCATCCGTGCGATCGAGGAGCGCGCCAAGCCGCAGGCCGACCCGACGCTGATGGAGCGCGCCGGTCGCGTCGCCGCCGAGGAAGCCGTACGCCTGACCATGGACCGGCCTGGCACGGTGTTGATCGCCTGCGGACCCGGCAACAACGGCGGCGACGGTTTCGTCATGGCGCGACGCCTGCTCCAGGCCCGTCGCCCGGTCGTCGTGGCCTTCGCCGGCAAGCCCGAACGCCTGCCCGCCGACGCAAGTGCAGCCCTCGAAGCCTGGCACGAGGCCGGCGGCGAGACCCTGTCCGAACTGCCCGAACCGCCTGCAGAGGGTTGGGCATTGGTGGTCGATGCCCTCTTCGGCATTGGCCTGCAACGCCCCGTGGAGGCGCCTTTCGCGGGCTGGATCGACACGCTCAACGCCCTGCCCGGCCCGCGTCTGGCCATCGACATCCCGAGCGGGCTCGACGCCAACACCGGTCGCGCACTGGGCCGCGCCTTTCGCGCCACGCATACCCTGAGCTTCATCGCCCTCAAGCCCGGGTTGCTCACGCTCGATGGCCCGGATCACGCCGGCGCCGTCACGGTGCGCACACTCGACGTCGAGCCCGAGGCATTGCTCCCGGCCGAGGGCCAGCGACTGCGACCTTCGATGTTCCGTGAGTACCTCGTGCCGCGCCCGTTCAACACTCACAAGGGCAGCTTCGGCGACGCCGGCATCATCGGCGGCTCCAACGGCATGAACGGCGCGGCCCTGCTCGCAGGACGCGCGGCCCTCAAGCTCGGCGCCGGACGCATCTTCGTCGGCATGATGGATCGCGACGCGCCGGCCGTCGACCTGATGCAGCCCGAGCTGATGCTGCGTGCACCGGCCGTCGTTCTCGATGCCGCCGGCGTACTCGCGCTGGGCCCTGGGCTGGGCCAGGCGGACGAGGCACGCCGCATGATGGAGCGCGCCCTGCCGCTGGAGATGGTGCTCATCCTCGATGCCGACGCGCTCAACCTGATCGCCGAGGACCCTCGCCTCGAGCAGATCTGTGCAGGCCGTCGCGCGGCGACCATCCTCACCCCCCATCCGGCCGAGGCCGGTCGCCTGCTCGGCACCGACGCTGCCAGCGTGCAGGCCGACCGCCTCGGTGCTGCTGCAGAGCTGGCGCGCCGCTTCGACGCGCTGGTTGCGCGCAAGGGCTGCGGCACGGTCGTCGCCGCGCCGGACGGACGCTGGTGGATCAACTGCAC
>JACESY010000055.1 GCA_013911595.1 Azoarcus sp. | reverse complement strand
GGATGCGTCGCTTGACCTCGGCGACGAAGCCCTCGCCGCGGCTCTTGCGGTACATGTCGTCCAGATCCGTGTATTCGGCCGCGCGGTGCCCGTAGCGCACGCCGTCGAAGCGCGACAGATTGGTCGAGGCCTCTGCCGGGGCAAGCACGTAATAGGCAGGAATCGCCAGCTTCGCGTTGGGCAGCGCGACCTCCACCGTGGTGGCGCCGAGCTTGCGGTAGGCGTCGAGTGCGGCCTCGATCGCGGCGCGCACGTCGTCGGCCAGGCCCTCGCCGAAGAACTCCGCCGGCAGTCCGATGCGCAGGCCGGCCAGCGGCTTGTCCGGGTCCGCAGGCGTGCGCGCGATCTCGCGCCCGTAGTCCTCGCCCGGACGCTCCAGGCTGGTCGAGTCGCGCGGATCGAAGCCGCACATGGCGCTGAGCACCGGTGCGCAGTCCTCGGCGGAGGCGGCGAACACGCCGGCCTGATCGAAGGACGAGGCGTAGGCGATCATGCCGTAGCGGCTGACCGTGCCGTAGGTGGGCTTGATGCCGGTCACGCCGGTCATCGCCGCGGGCTGGCGCACCGAGCCGCCGGTGTCGGTGCCGGTAGCCAGCGGCACCATGCGCGCGGCCACCGCCGCGGCCGAACCGCCAGATGAGCCGCCGGGAATGCGCGTGACATCCCAGGGGTTCTTCGTCGCACCGAAGTGCGAGTTCTCGTTGGACGAGCCCATCGCGAACTCGTCCATGTTGGTCTTCCCGAGCATCACGGCGCCGGCCTCGCGCAGTTTCCCGACCACGTGCGCGTCATAGGGGCTGACGAAGTTGGCGAGCATCTTCGAGCCGCAGGTGGTGAGCACGCCTTCGGTGCAGAAGACGTCCTTGTGCGCGAGCGGGATGCCGGTCAGCGGCCCTGCATCCTTGCGTGCGATGCGCGCATCGGCTGCAGCAGCCTCGCGCAGCGCGCGCTCGCGATCGACCGTGATGAAGGCGTTCAGATCCGGGTTGAGGCGGTCGATGCGGTCGAGGAAGAGCGTAGCGAGTTCCACGCTCGTCGTCTTGCCGGTGTCGAGCGCGGCACGCAGTTCGGTCAGGCTGGAATGGATCATTTGGGGCGTTCGGTAGCGTCGGCGGTGGCCGGCGGGGAGGGCGGTTCGGGCTTACTCGATGACGCGTGGTACCAGATACAGACCGGCTTCGGTCTGCGGGGCCGCGCGCTGGAAATCATCGCGCCGGTCGGTTTCGGTAACGCAATCTTCACGCAGGCGTTGCGAGGTCTCCTGCGGGTGGCTCATCGGCTCGACGCCGTCGGTGGCCACGGCCTGCATCTGTTCGATCAGTCCGAATATGCCATTGAGCTTTTCCCGGGTGGCTTCGGCGTCCGCGTCGGACAACTCGATGCGGGCGAGTGAGGCGATGTTGCGAACTTCGTCGAGCGAGAGCGACATGTGTTTACAAATGCTGTTAAACCGGGGGAATTTGTAGAGTATCATATCCGCTTTAGGCCTTCTGCCGCCGGGGGTTCCGGCGTTGGCAGGAGGCAGGCCCGTGGGTCCTCACCGGTATTCGGATTCTTCATGTTCGGTTTTCTGCGTTCCTATTTTTCCAGCGATCTCGCGATCGACCTCGGCACGGCCAACACCCTCATCTATGTCCGCGGCAAGGGCATCGTCCTCGACGAGCCCTCGGTCGTTGCGATCCGCACCGAAGGCGGGCCGAACGCCAAGCGCACGATCCAGGCGGTCGGCGCGCAGGCCAAACAGATGCTGGGAAAGACGCCAGGTAACATCACGGCCATCCGCCCGATGAAGGATGGCGTGATCGCCGATTTCGTCGTCACCGAGCAGATGATCAAGCAGTTCATTAAGAAGGTGCACGACTCGCGCATGTTCTCGCCGAGCCCGCGCATCATCATTTGCGTGCCCTGCGGTTCGACCCAGGTCGAGCGCCGTGCCATCCGCGACGCGGCGCTGGCCGCCGGCGCGAGCCAGGTCTTCCTGATCGAGGAGCCGATGGCTGCCGCGATCGGTGCAGGCATGCCGGTGTCCGAGGCGACCGGTTCGATGGTGGTAGACATCGGCGGCGGCACTACCGAGGTCGGCGTGATTTCACTGGGCGGCATGGTCTACAGCGGCTCGGTGCGCGTGGGTGGAGACAAGTTCGACGAGGCCATCGTCAACTACATCCGCCGCAACTACGGCATGCTCATCGGCGACACCACGGCCGAGAACATCAAGCATTCCATCGGCTCGGCCTTCCCCGGTTCCGAAGTACGCGAGATGGAGGTCAAGGGCCGCAATCTGGCCGAGGGCATTCCGCGCAGCTTCACGGTGTCGAGCAACGAAGTGCTCGAGGCGGTGACCGAGCCACTCAACCAGATTGTCTCGGCCGTCAAGATCGCGCTCGAGCAGACGCCGCCGGAACTCGGTGCGGACATCGCCGAGCGCGGGCTGGTGCTCACCGGCGGCGGTGCGCTGCTCAAGGATCTCGACCGTCTGCTGATGGAAGAGACCGGCCTGCCGGTGATCGTCGCCGACGAGCCGCTGACCTGCGTCGCGCGCGGCTGCGGCATGGCGCTGGAAAAGATGGATACGCTCGGCTCCATCTTCACATCCGAATGATCCCGCGCGGGACGGATGCCGTGAGGCCACCGCTCCCGCCGTTTCCGTATTGACCCATGTCACTGGCCGGCCATCCGTCCCCGCCCAGTTTCCGTCGTGGCCTGTCGCCGCTGGCGCGGCTGGGGCTGCTGTGCTCCATCTGTCTGGTGATGCTCATCGCCGACATCCGCTTCGGCTATCTCGAGGTCGTGCGCCAGGTCGTCTCGGTCGCCATTCATCCGCTGCAGCGGGTGGCCGCTGCACCGGTCGATTTCCTGCGCAATGCCACAGTCTATTTCGCCACGCTGGTCGATGTGCAGGTCGAGAATGCCGAGCTGCGCCGCAGCCAGGTCGAGGCCGCGCAGCGTCTTCTGCGCTTCGAGCAACTCGAACGCGAAAACGCCGAACTGCGCGGGTTGGCCGGTTTGTCACAGGCTGTTGCGCTGACCGGCGTGGGTGCGGAAATCCTTTATGATGCGCCGGACCCTTTTTCGCGCAAGGTCATTCTCGACAAGGGCGCGCACCACGGCATCCGCGGCGGGCTCGCGGTGGTCGATGCGCGCGGGCTGATCGGCCAGGTCACGCGGGTCTATCCGGTTCAGGCCGAGGTTACCTTGCTGACAGACCGTGAGCAGGTGGTTCCGGTGCAGATCGAGCGAACCGGGCTGCGTGGCGTGCTCGCCGGCTCGGGTCGCGGAGAACTGGACATGCGCTTCGTGCCGGTCGGCACCGACGTGCAACCCGGCGACCGGCTGGTAACTTCGGGGCTGGACGGGCTGTTCGTGGCGGGTCTGCCGGTCGCCGTGGTGAGCCGTGTCGGCTCTGGCGACGGCGTCTTCCTGGAGGTCGAGTGCGAGCCGATCGGGCGCGTCGAGCGTGCCGTTCAGGTGCTTGCCGTCGGCCGTTCGGAAGCGCCGCCGCCGCGCCCCGGCGTCGCCCGCGCGGCAAAGGGAGAGGAGGCGTCCGAAGCGGGCGCTGCACAATGATCGCCATGCAACCGACGCATCGTTCCAACCGGATTCTCCAGCCTGCCCGCCCGTGGTTCATCTACTTCAGTCTCGTCGCCGCGCTGGTCCTGACCTATATCCCCACCGGGCGTCTTCCGGCCGTGCCCGAATGGGTTGCGCTGGTGCTGGTCTTCTGGTGCATTCGGGAGCCTGGACGCATCGGCATGATGAGCGGTTTCGTCTTCGGCCTGCTGGTCGATATCGGTCAGGGTGCGGCGATGGGTCAGCACGCGTTGGCCTATGTGATTCTCGCTTTCATGGCCAACGGCCTTTCGCGCCGTGTGCTGTGGTTCGGCTCGTTGCAGCAGGCCGCTCATGTGTTGCCGATGCTGCTCGTTGCGCAGGCCGTGATGGTGCTGGTGCGGCTGGCCGCCGGTGCGGAGTTTCCCGGCTGGATCTATTTCCTGTCGAGTCTCTCCGCGGCCGTGATGTGGGGGCCGTTAAGTTTCCTGCTGATGTTGCCGCAGTACCAGCCGGTCGAGCGCGACGACAACCGGCCCATCTGACGGCGGACCGCGCAATGTCACGGAGCGAGGATCGAGCCAGGTGATGACCGAGTTTCGTGCGCCCCAGGAAGCCTTGTTCCGGTTCCGCCGTCGCGCCTTCGTTGCGGCCGTGTTCGTCGCGCTGTGTTTCGTCGTGCTCGGGGCACGTCTCTATCACCTGCAGGTGGCGCAGTACAATTATTTCCATTCGCGCGCGGAGGGTAACCGTGTTGCCGTGCTGCCCGTGGTGCCGCGCCGTGGCGTGATCCATGACCGTCACGGCGAAGTGCTGGCGCGCAACTACTCGGCGTGGACGGTCGAGATCAATCCGGCCCAGGTGCGCGACCTCGATGCCGCGTTGGCAGAACTGGGCGAGGTATTGCCCTTCGACGAGCGTGACGATCGTCGTTTCCGGCGTCGCCTGCAGGAGACCAAGTACTTCGAGAGCGTGCCGCTGCGCACCCACCTCACGGACGAGGAGGTCGCTGCAGTGGCCGCGCGGTTGTACCGCCTGCCTGGGGTTGAGCTGCGGGCGCGCCTGTTCCGCGACTATCCGAACGGCGAATCCGCGGCCCATGCGATCGGCTACATTGGCCGCATCAACGAGCGCGAGCTGCAGCGCATCGACGCGCGCGGGGAGGCGGCTAACTATCGCGGCTCGGAGTACATGGGCAAGAGCGGTATCGAGCTGGCTTACGAGCGCGACCTGCACGGGGTGACCGGCGTCGAGCAGATCGAGGTGAACGCTTCGGGGCGTGCGGTGCGATTGCTTTCGCGCACGGCTCCGGTCAACGGCAGCGATCTGGAATTGAGCCTGCACATGGGGCTGCAACGTGCCGCCGAGGCTGCGCTGGGTTTGCGGCGCGGTGCGGTGGTGGCGATCGAGCCGGCCACTGGCGAGGTGCTCGCGCTCGCTTCGACGCCGAGCTACGACCCCAACCTGTTCATCGATGGCATCTCGGTGGCGGACTGGCGTGCGCTGTCCGATTCGCCCGAGCACCCGCTGCTCAACCGTGCCATTTACAGCGCCTATCCACCCGGCTCGACCTACAAGCCGTTCATGGCGCTGGCGGGTCTGGCGAGCGGCAAACGCACGCCCGAGGACAGCTTCGACAACCAGGGGTTGTTCACCGTCGGTGCGCAACGTCTGGTCGATCGAAAGTCCAAGTGCCAGCACGGTGTGGACCTGCACCGCAGCATCGTCTATTCGTGCAACACCTATTACTACGAACTCGCGCACGAGATGGGCATCGAGGCCATCGCCGCCTTCATGTCGCAGTTCGGCTTCGGTAGCCGCACGGGCATCGACATTCCGGGCGAGGCCTCCGGCGTGTTGCCGTCGCCCGCCTGGAAGCGCGCGCGTTTCAAGTCACGTGAACACCAGCAGTGGTACGGTGGCGAGACCATCTCGGTGGCCATCGGTCAGGGTTACAACGCCTACACGCCGCTGCAGATGGCGCATGCGCTGTCGGTGGTGCTCAACTACGGCGAGGTGCACAGGCCGCATCTGGTGCGGCGCATCGTAGACGGCCTCAGCGGCGAGATTCGCCACCCGGCGTCGCAGCCAGACGGCTTTGTGCCGCTTGCGCACGGCCATGTCGACGCGCTCAAGCGCGCGATGGTGGATGTCACCAAGATCGGCACGGCCTCGACCGTGTTCGCCGACGCGCCCTATGACGCGGGTGGCAAGACCGGCACGGCGCAGGTGTTCTCGCTGCGCGGCCAGAAGTACGTCTCGGAGGAACTTGCCGAGCGGCTGCGCGACCACGCCTGGTTCATCGGCTTCGCGCCGGCGGAGGCGCCGACGATCGCACTGGCCGTGTTCGTCGAGAATGGCGGTTTCGGTTCGCAGTCGGCCGCCCCGGTCGCGCGCAAGTTGTTCGACTACTACCTGCTCGGCGAGCAGGTGGAATCCCAAGCCGGCGAGCTCGATGAGGTCGTCGCGACGGAGCTCGAGCCATGAGGGGGCGCCGCTTCAATCCCTTCGCCTTGATCGGGGCCGCGCTGCGTCCGCTCGATCCGGTGCTGTGCCTGTTGCTGGCGCTGTTGCTGGGCGCGGGCTGGGTGCTGATGACCAGTGCCTCGCCCGAACGCCTGCCCGCGCTGCAGATGCACATCGGCGTCGCGATCGCGACGATGTGGGTCGTCGCGGCGATTCCGGTCAAGCGCCTGTTGCAGGCTGCGTTGCCGCTGTATCTGGGGGGTGTCTTGCTGTTGCTCGGCGTGATGTTCTTCGGTGAGTCGTCCAAGGGCGCGCAGCGTTGGCTTGATCTGGGCGTGGTGCGCATCCAGCCGTCCGAGCTGATGAAGATTGCGGTCCCGTTGATGCTGGCCTGGTACTTCCAGTTGCGCGAGGACGGTATCCGCTTCTTCGATTTCATCGTCGGTGGCCTGCTGTTGGCGATTCCGCTCGGTCTGATCGTGGTGCAGCCGGATCTGGGCACCAGCCTGCTGGTGGCCGCCGCCGGTGTGTACGTGCTGTTCTTCGCCGGTCTGTCATGGAAGCTGATCGTGCCGGTGGCGGTGGTGGCGCTGGCCGGCATCGTTGCCATCGTCGGCTTCGGTGATCAGATCTGCCAGCCCGGCGTGGACTGGCAGGTGCTGCGCGACTATCAGAAGCAGCGTGTGTGCACCTTGCTCGACCCGACCCAGGATCCCCTCGGCCGCGGCTTCCACACCATTCAGTCGACCATCGCGATCGGCTCCGGCGGACTGTGGGGCAAGGGCTGGATGGAAGGCACGCAGACGCACCTGGCCTTCATCCCCGAGCGGCATACGGATTTCATCTTCGCCGTGCTCGGCGAGGAGTTCGGACTGGTCGGCGCGCTGGCCCTGCTGGTGGCCTACCTGCTCTTCATCCTGCGCGGGCTCGCCATCGCTGCGCGTGGGCCCACGCTTGGGGCGCGTCTGCTCGCCGCCGCGGTCACGATGATGATTTTCACCTATGCTTTCGTGAACATCGGCATGGTCAGCGGCATCCTGCCGGTGGTCGGCGTGCCACTTCCCTTCCTCAGCTACGGTGGCACGGCGTTGGTGACACTATGTATCGGCATCGGTATGCTCATGAGCGTCGCGCGCAGCAAAAGCATTGCAAAGGACTGATTCGCAAGGAAATGAAGATCTCTAACCCACTTCGTTCTCCGCTGGCTGCAGTACGCGGCCTGCTTCTTGCCGGCAGCGTGTTCGTGCTTGCCGCGTGTGGCACGGCGCCCGTCGAAGTCGCCAGTGACGACGATCTCGATGAGGTCCTCGCGAGCATTCCGGAGCGGCAGAAACCCAAGATGGTCCCGGCGCCGCGCGGCGCCGGCTACTATCAGGACGACGGCCCGCACGCGATGATTCCGGCCGATCTCGATCACGTGCCCGACGCCATTCCGCGACTCGAGTCGCTGTACCGGCCGTCGCTGCGCCCCTATCGCGTGATGGGTCAACGCTTCGAGCCGATGACCGAACTCGAGCCGTACCGCGAAGTTGGCCATGCGAGCTGGTACGGCCGCAAGTTCCATGGCCGCAAGACGGCCATCGGCGAAACCTACGACATGTACGCGATGACTGCGGCCCATCCGACCTTGCCGCTGCCCAGTTACGTGCGTGTGACCAACACCGAGAACGGACGCGCCGTCATCGTGCGCGTCAATGACCGCGGCCCCTTCCTGCGTGGGCGTCTGATCGACCTGTCCTATGCTGCGGCGCACCGGCTGGGTTTCATCAACGCCGGCAGCGCGCGGGTCGAGGTGGAGCTGCTGCTGCCCGAGGACATCGCCGTGGCCGAGGCTGCGGTGCGCGAGATTCAGCCGGTGTATGTGGCGAACGCACGGCCTGGCGACGAGATTGCATCCGGCGCGGTGCGTGCGAGCGCGCTCGCGCCCTCGCTCGCCTCCGGTCAGCGCGTGCCCTACCTGCAACTGGGCGCCTTCGATACCCCGGCCAACGCCGCGCAATTGATGGTGCGCGCGCGCGAGGAGCTCCAGATGCTCACCGAGCAGCTCCACTTGATCGATGGCGGCGGGCGCTATCGCCTGCAGATCGGACCGTTCGCGTCGGTCGATGAGGCACGAAGTTTCGCCGGTCGTGTTCTCACCACCCTGGAGCTCCAGCCCTATCTCGTCATGCGCTGAATTCCGGCGTGTCGGCGCGGTCCATTCCCTGCCTCATGCCAATTCTCTTCCACCCCACCGGCCCGTTAGCGGGCCAGCATCTTCATCACAGGCTGTCATGCGCTTTCTGATTACTTTGCTCTGCTTCGTCTTCCCGCTCGCCGTCTCCGCTGCGATTCCGCCCCCCCCCACCGTCGCCGCCAACGCATGGTTGCTTATCGACCATCGCACCGGCCAGACGCTGGTCTCGCACAATGCCGACGAGCGCATCGAGCCGGCGTCGCTGACCAAGCTGATGACGGCCTACCTGAGCTTTCAGGCGCTCAAGGCCGGCACCATGGCCCTCGACGACGAGGTCCAGGTCTCCGAGAAGGCCTGGCGCATGAGTGGCTCGCGCATGTTCATCGAGCCCAACCGCCCGGTCACGGTCGAGCAGCTGCTGCACGGCATGATCATCCAGTCGGGCAACGATGCCTGCGTGGCGCTGGCCGAGCGTATCGCCGGTTCCGAAGAAGCCTTCGTGCACATGATGAACCGTGAGGCCGAGCGGCTCGGCATGACCAACACCAGCTTCGCCAATTCGCATGGTCTGCCCGACCCCAAGCTCTACACCACGGCCACCGACCTGTCCTTGCTTGCCACCGCGCTGATCCGTGAGTTTCCCGAGTTCTACCGCTTGTACTCGATGCGTGAATACACCTACAACGACATCACCCAGCCCAACCGCAACCGGCTGTTGTGGCTGGATTCGACCGTCGACGGCATGAAGACCGGCTACACCCGTGCGGCCGGCTACTGCCTGGTGTCCTCGGCCACGCGCGGCCCGCGCCGGCTGATCTCGATCGTGCTCGGTGCCGAGTCTGAAGCCACGCGAGCGCAGGAATCGCTCAAGCTGCTCAACTACGGTTTCCAGTTCTTCGACACGCTGCGCCTGTACCAGGCCGACCAGGAGATTTCCACCTTCCGCGTCTGGAAGGGCAAGGTCGACGAAGTGCCGGTGGGCTTCATGGAGGATTTCGTGATGTCCATGCCCAAGGGTCAGGTTGACCAGATCGACGCGAAGCTCGAGAGCAGCCAACCGGTACTCGCACCGATCTCGCGCGGCCAGCAGGTCGGCACGCTGACGCTGGTGGCCGAGGGCGAGGAGATCGGACGCTTCCCGGTGGTCGCGCTGGCCGACATCGAGCAGGCCGGTTTCTTCAAGCGCTTCTGGGATGCGCTCGTACTGTGGATCAAGAACCTGTGAGCATCTGCTATCTGAACGGCGGCTTCGTGCCGCGAAGTGAAGCGCGCATCTCACCGATGGACCGCGGCTTCCTGTTCGGGGATGGCGTCTACGAGGTGATCCCGGTCTATGGCGGACGGCCTTTCCGGCTCGATGCGCACATCGCGCGCCTGGAGCGTTCACTGGCCGGTATTTGCATCGCCAACCCGCATTCGCACGCCGAATGGGCCGATCTGGTGCGTCGGCTGGTCGCCGCTCATCCCTGGCCCGAGCAGGCGATCTATCTGCAGGTCACGCGCGGCGCGGATACGGTGCGCAACCACGCCTTTCCGCAGGACGTGCCGCCGACGGTGTTCATGACCGCCGATGCGCTGCCACCGATCCCGGCTGAACAACTCGAGCGCGGCGTGTCGGCAGTCAGTGCCGCCGACTACCGCTGGCTGCGCTGCGATCTCAAGACCACGGCCCTGTTGGCCAATTGTCTGCTGCGCCAGATCGCCGTCGAGCAGGGCTGCGCGGAGACCGTGCTGTTCCGTGACGGCTTCCTGACCGAAGGCAGCGCCTCGAACATCTTCGTCGTCAAGGACGGCGTGCTGCTCGCGCCACCCAAGTCGCACCTGATGCTGCCGGGGATCACGTACGACGTGGTGCTCGAGCTGGCCGAAAAACATGGCCAGGCAACCGAGGTGCGCGAGATCCGTGAGGAAGAGGTGCATGGCGCTGACGAGCTGTGGCTCACCTCCTCGACCAAGGAGGTGCTGCCGCTCACGCGTCTTGACGACAAGCCGGTCGGAACCGGTCGCCCCGGGCCGGTGACGCGCGCGATGGCCGACTGGTTTGGTCAGGCACGGCGCCAGGAGTGCAGCGTATGAGTGAAGCAGAGCGTGCGACGCTGATCGAGTTTCCCTGCGATTTTCCGATCAAGATCATGGGGGCGCGGGTAGAGGGCTTTGCGCAGGCCATCGTCGAGGTCGTGCAGCGTCATGACGAGGGCTTCGACGCCGCAAGCGTCGAGATGCGTCCATCGAGCAAGGGCAACTATCTTGCGCTGACCTGTACCGTGCGTGCCCTCTCGCAGGCGCAGCTCGACGCACTCTACCGCGAGCTGACCGCCCACCCGATGGTCAAGGTCGTGCTGTGAGCGCGGCCGTGGTGGTCGAGCGTTCGACCTTGCTCGTCAAGCGCCCGGGTCGCGTCGAATACGAGGCGGCGTGGGAGGCCATGCGCGCCTTTACCGCGGCGCGCACGCCCGATACCCCCGACGAGATCTGGCTGGTCGAACACCCGCCGGTCTACACGCTGGGGCAGGCAGGGCGAGCCGAGCACCTGCTGCGCGCCACCGACATCCCGCTGGTCAAGACCGACCGCGGCGGCCAGATCACCTACCATGGCCCAGGGCAGCTCGTGGTCTACGTGCTGGTCGATCTCGCGCGCCGAGGACTCAAGGTGCGCGAACTGGTCGCCCTGATGGAGCAGGCACTGATCGACTGCCTGGCCGGCTACGGCATCACCGCCGAGCGGCGCGCCGGCGCACCGGGCGTCTACGTGGGCGACGCGAAGATCGCAGCGCTCGGGCTTCGCGTGCGGCAGGGGCGCAGCTATCATGGGCTGGCGCTCAACGTGGACATGGATCTGACACCGTTTGCCTGGATCAACCCCTGCGGCTATGAGGGCCTGGCAACTGCGCAACTGGCCGATTTCGGTGTGACCGACGGGCTCGATGCGGTGGGAGCATGTCTGCTCGCGCATCTGCAGCGCGTGTTGCCGCCGCAGCAAACGCTGCCATAGTTTGCGCCAAGGTACCGGCCGGCCCCACCAGGGCACGGCCGCGAATGACGAGGAAACCACAAGGAATCCGATGGAAACGACTACCCGCAAGCAGCGCGGTGCCGACAAGACGGCCCGCATCCCGATCAAGATCGTGCCGGCCGAGCGCCTCAAGAAGCCCGACTGGATCCGCACCCGGCTCGGCACCGGTGCCGAGGTCGAGCGCTTCAACGAGATCAAGGCCACGCTGCGCGAACACAAGCTGCACACGGTGTGCGAGGAAGCCTCCTGCCCGAACATCCACGAATGTTTCGGCAAGGGCACGGCGACCTTCATGATCATGGGTGACATCTGCACGCGGCGCTGTCCGTTCTGCGACGTGGGCCACGGCCGGCCGGAAGCGCTCAATGCCGATGAGCCGCGCGAGCTTGCCAATACCATCGCCGCGATGCGCCTAAACTACGTCGTGATCACTTCGGTCGATCGTGACGATCTGCGCGACGGCGGGGCGGCCCACTTTGTAGAATGCATCCGCGCCACCCGCGAGGCCTCGCCGAAGACCGCCATCGAAGTGCTGGTGCCCGACTTTCGCGGCCGCATGGAGGTGGCGCTGGAGATCTTCGATCAGGCGCCGCCCGACGTCATGAACCACAACCTCGAGACCGTGCCGCGCCTGTACAAGCAGGCCCGCCCCGGCTCGGACTACGCCTGGTCGCTGCGCCTGCTCAAGGAGTTCAAGGCGCGCCACCCGAATGTGCCGACCAAGTCCGGTCTGATGGTGGGCCTGGGTGAGACCGACGAGGAAATCCTCGAGGTGCTGCGCGACCTGCGCGAGCACGACGTCGAGATGCTCACCATCGGTCAGTATCTGCAGCCTTCGGCCGGTCATCTGCCGGTGCTGCGCTACGTGCATCCGGACACCTTCGCGATGTTCGAGCGTGAGGCGCTGGCGATGGGCTTTCGCAACGCCGCCTGCGGCCCGATGGTGCGCTCGAGCTACTGGGCCGACCAGCAGGCGCACGGGGCCGGCGTGGTGTGAGTACGCCGCTCGACGCGTGGGGTTCCTGGCTCAAGGGTTCGCTGTGGGCCTATCCCGCGCTCGAGGCGGTGCACATTGCCGGCATCGCGCTGCTGTTCGGCAGCCTCGTGGTGTTCGAACTGCGCGTGCTGGGCGCGGCACGCGCGCTGCCGGTGGAGGCGCTCGCGCGGCTGGCCTTGCCGGTGAGCGTGGGCGGTTTCGCGCTGGCGGCGTGCTCCGGACTGATGCTGTTCGCGGCCGATGCCTTCGATCTGCTCGTCAACCCGGCGTTTCGCATCAAGATCGTGTTGCTCGTGCTCGCCGGCCTCAATGCCGCGGCCTTTCATGCCTGCGGCGGCTTGCGATGCGACGGCCCGGGGCGAGTCGTACAGATGATCTCGTCGATCGTGCTGTGGCTGGCGATCATCGCCGCCGGCCGGATGATCGCCTACGTGTGAAGCTCAGGGCGCGTTCCCGCTAGCGCCGGTAACCGTCATGGTCGTCGGGAACACGCGCGGCCTTGCGTGATCGAAACGGGTCGCGACGCCACCCGGCGTCGCAGTCCGACGAGCGCACGGAGGTTCGCCATGCATCGACGCAACTTCATCCTCGCCGCGGCCATGGCCGCGATCGCGCCGCAACTGGCGCGCGCCCACCATGGCTGGAGCGGTTTCGACGCCGACACGCCGGTCTATCTGCGCGGCCGCATCAAGGCGGTCAAATGGGAAAACCCGCACGCCATGCTGACCCTCGAGATCGAGGACGGTCTGGGCGTTCCGGACGGGCTGGAAGGTCGTTCCTTGCCGGCGCAGGCCTCGCCGGTGGACGGCGCCGACATCCTGCGCCGCACCAAGGCACCGCCTGCGGGCGAGCGTGAATGGACGCTGGAGCTGGCGCCGCTGTTTCGCGTGAATCAGTGGAAGATTGCCGAGCCGTCGGTTGGCGACGAGGTCGAGGCCATCGGCTACATCCTGCGCATGGAAGACGCACCCGCCTTCATGCGCGTGGAGTACCTGTTCGTCGGCGACCAGAGCTACGGTCTGCGTTCCGGCCCCGCCTGACGGCGATCAGCGGAACACGCGCTCTTCGCGTTCGTGCCGTTCCTGCTCCTCGATCGACAGCGTCGCGGTCGGTCGGGCGAGCAGGCGGCGCAGGCCGATGGGTTCGCCCGAGGCCTCGCAGTAACCGTAGGTACGGTTGGCGATGCGGTCGAGCGCGCTGTCGATCTTGCGCAACTGCTTGCGCTCGCGATCGCGGAAGCGCTGCTCGAGCGAGTGTTCTTCTTCCTGCGTCGCACGGTCCGCCTCGTCGGGAGTGGCGGCCGTCTCCTGCAGGTGGGAGATGGTCACTTGGCCGTTGGCGAAGATCTCCTCGCGCATGCGTTCGAGCAGCGCGCGAAAGTACTCGAGCTGGCGGGTGTTCATGTAGTCGTCGTCAGGCATCGCCAGCAGCTCCTCTTCGGTGAGCTGGGGCGTTTCCTTCGGGGCCTTGGTCTTGGCGTTCATTGCGACTACTCCTGCTGGTGCGACCGTCCTGATCGCATCATACGGCCACTTCGCGCGCTACGGGCAAATTGTGCGCACCGCGTGTGACCGGTTGCGGCCTCGGCGCCACATCGGGGCGATCGGGTAGAATCGCGGCACATGTCCGCCCACCTCAACGCCCCGCAGCGCGAAGCCATCCGCTACCTTGACGGCCCGTGCCTGGTGCTGGCCGGCGCGGGCAGCGGCAAGACCCGCGTGATCACACACAAGATCGCGTGGCTGGTCAACGAGTGCGGTCTCAACCCGGCCAACATCGCCGCAATCACTTTCACCAACAAGGCCGCCAAGGAGATGCAGGAGCGTGTCGCCAGTCTGATGGGTGGGCGTGCGCCCAAGGGGCTGACGCTGTGCACCTTTCACGCGCTGGGCGTGCGCATCATCCGGCAGGAGGCCCAGCACTGCGGGCTCAAGCCGCAGTTCTCGATTCTCGACGCGGCCGACACGGTGCAGATCGTCTCGGACGTGGCCAAGAGTGCCGACAAGGCCATCGCCCGACAGATGCAGTGGCAGATCTCGTCGTGGAAGAACGCAATGCTCACGCCCGAGCAGGCCGCGCAACTGGCCGACAACGAGATCGCCGCGGCGGCTGCCGCGGCCTACGCCGAGTACGAGCGCACGCTGCGCGCCTATCAGGCGGTCGATTTCGATGACCTCATCGGCCTGCCGGTGCGCCTGTTCGAGGACAATGCCGAAGTGCGCGAGCGCTGGCAGAACCGCTTGCGCTACTTACTGATCGACGAGTACCAGGACACCAACCGCGCCCAGTACCGCCTGCTGCGTCAGCTCTCCGGTGTGCGCGGCGCCTTCACCGCGGTGGGCGACGACGATCAGGCCATCTATGCCTGGCGCGGTGCCGACGTCGAGAATCTGCGCCTGCTGCAGGTGGACTATCCCAAGCTCAGGGTGGTCAAGCTGGAACAGAACTACCGCTCGTCGGCGCGCATCCTGGGCGCGGCCAACACGCTGATCGCGAACAACGAGAAGTTGTTCGAGAAGCGTTTGTGGTCCGAGCACGGTCCTGGAGACCAGATCGCCGTGACGGCCTGCCGCGACGGCGAGCACGAGGCCGAAACGGTGGCGATGAAGATCTCCGCTCACCGCTTCCAGAACCGCACGCGCTTTGCTGACTACGCCGTGCTCTACCGCGGCAACCATCAGGCGCGCGTGATCGAGAAGCAACTGCGCAACCACAAGATTCCCTACGTGATCTCGGGCGGGCAGTCCTTCTTCGACAAGGCCGAGATCCGCGACCTGATCGCCTGGCTGCGCCTGCTGGTCAACGAAGACGACGATCTGGCCTTCATCCGCGCCATCACCACGCCGCGCCGCGGTGTCGGCGCAGCCACGCTGGAGGCGATCGGCGCCTACGCCGGGCAGCGCCACGTGAGTCTGTTCGCGGCGGCCTTCGAGCAGGGCGTGGCCGAGCATCTGAACACCCGTCAGCTCGAACTGGTGCACGAGTTCGCCGCCTACATCAACCGCTTGCAGCAGCGCGCTGCACGCGAGCCGGCCGGGCAGGTGCTCGAAGACCTGCTCGCCGCGATCCGTTACGAGGCCTGGCTGTTCGAACACCTGGACCCGCGCGAGGCCGAGACCAAGTGGAGCAATGTGCGCGACTTCGTCGACTGGCTCACCCGCAAGGGCGACGAGGACGACAAGAGCCTGCTCGAGCTGACCCAGACCATCGCGCTGATCTCGATGCTCGACAAGGAAGACCCGGATTTCGATGGTGTGCAACTGGCCACGTTGCACGCATCCAAGGGGCTGGAATTCGGCCACGTGTTCATGGTCGGCGTCGAGGAAGGGCTGCTACCGCACCAGTCGAGCATCGACGAGGACAAGATCGAGGAGGAGCGCCGCCTGATGTACGTCGGCGTGACGCGCGCGCAGCGCAGCCTCAACGTGCTGTGGTGCGAACGGCGCAAGTCCGGCAAGGAATGGCGCCGCTGCGAGGCCTCACGCTTCATCGAGGAGATGGGCGACGACGTGCTCTCGGCCGCGCGCAAGTCCAACGAGCCGGTCAGCAAGGAAGACGGGCGCGCCCGCGCCGCCGGTCTGATGGCGATCTTCGAGCGCGATTGAACGGAAGGTGCCCCACGCTCGCGGGGGCACCCCAGGACAAAAAAAGGGCGGCTCGCGCCGCCCTTCTGTCGTGACCCGTTGCGCTTATTCGGCGCTGAACTCGCCGCCGGCCGTGTTGAGCAGATAGACCACGGCGTGGCGCATCTCCTCGTCGGACAGGTTCGGGTTGCCGCCACGCGGAGGCATCGCGCCCTTGCCGGCGATCGCCGAATCGACCATTGCGTCCAGTCCCTGCGCGATACGCTCGGACCACGCTCCCGCGTCGCCTTCCTTGGGCGCACCGGCCACGCCGCTCGCATGACAGGCGGCACACACCTTCTTGTAGATCGCCTCGCCGTCGGGCGGGCCGCCCGCATCGGTCGTCTCTTCCTCGGCCGGCTTGTCCATGTTCAGCGCGACGCGCGCTTCCGGCTGGATCAGGGTCGCGGTCTTTTCCGGATCGACCGGCGCCTGCTCGCTACAGCCGGCCAGCACGGCCGCCAGCAGCACGAGCACGGGCAGGGCGAAACGACGGGGTTGCACGGAGGCAGTCTTGATGCGGGTGTTCGACATGCTCAATCCTTTTCGCTCGACGAGGCAAAGCGCGAATTATAACGGCACGACAGCGGTTTGTGGCCCGCCTGGATGGACGCCTCCGCCCCGCGGGTATATCCTTGCGCCCCTTGCGTCGAGTACACTCGACGCCAAGCGCCTGTAGCTCAGCTGGATAGAGTACTGCCCTCCGAAGGCAGGGGTCGTGCGTTCGAATCGCGCCAGGCGCGCCAGTTTTTTCAAGGGGTCGGACCGAAAGGTCCGGCCCCTTGTCATTGCAGCATCGAAAAACTGTCACATTCCTGTAAGACAGTGATGGTCGTTTCGTTCCATAGGCGTCCGCGCCGGAAGTAATGCGACCACGCAGTCCCGGAGTCGAGAAGTATTTCCTGCGAAGCGCCAAGGACGAGTTCCTCGCGCTGATGCTGTTCTGCCGTCACCAGTGGTATGTGGTTGCGGCGATCGTGCTGGCCGTGGGGCTGGCGTTGTATTACGTTTCGCCGTTTCCGCCCGATCGTATCCGCGTGGCCTCGGGCCAGCCCAACTCG
>JACESY010000054.1 GCA_013911595.1 Azoarcus sp. | reverse complement strand
GTAGGCTGGCGTTTTCACACGCTGCCACACGACCGACATGAAACTGCCCCTGCCGCCGCTGACCCTCATCGTTCGCACCCTGCCCGACCCCTTCCATGCCGAGGCGCTCTCGCGGCTGGCAAACCACCTGATGAAGGGACAGGATATCGCCGCTCGTCTGGGCGAACTCGACGGGCGACGCATCTGTGTCGCCGTCACCGACGCGGCACGCGCACCGGTGTTCCGGGTGCGCGCCAGCCGTCTCGAACGTGCGCCTGGGGGCGTTTGGGATGTGCGTATCGCCGGGCGGCTAGACGACCTGGTCGCGTTGGCCCGCCGCGACGAGGATCCCGACACGTTGTTTTTCCAGCGCAGACTGATGCTCGAGGGCGACACCGCTACCGGCCTGCTGCTAAAGAACCTGCTCGACGCGCTCGATTTCGACGTGGACGCGCACTGCAGTGCCGTGCTGGGCCCACAGGCCGGCCGCTGGGCCGCCGGCGCAGCGCGCGCCGTACTCGCGCGCCTACCGCGCCCGCATCCGGGCTGAGCGGCGGCGCTACGCGTGCGTTGCTCGCCCGTCGTCCGGGACTTGCCATTGCATGCCCGGACGGCCGTACCAGTAGCCGTTGCACCACGCCCCGTCTGGCTGCGCATCACACAGGCCTTGTAACGGAGTATCGAGCGAATCACCGGCGATCGCACTGCGAAACACCGTCACAGCCTGTGCGGTGAGTTCCGTCGAATGCGGCGAGATGCGCACCACGTCGACGCCCAGCGCGCGCATCTGCGGTACTTCCGCAACCAGATTGGCCAGGCTCGCCGACTGCGTCTGGACGCCGTTGATGACCAGGAAGTCGGCGCCTTCGCGTGTGCGCACCAGACGCCCTTGCGGATCGTCGCCGCAACACAGACCGCACTCATCCTTGGTGCGTCCGTCGGTGCGCGCCGAGAAGCAGCGTGCCGAGAAGGCCAGCGGCAGACGGCCGAAGGCGAAGACCTCGGTCTCCACCCCATCGGGTCGCGTGGACTGAATCTGTGCAAGCGTGTCGCGCGACAGTTCCACCGGCATCACCCAGCGCCGCGCGCCGAGTCCGGCGAGCATGCGCAGCGTGCCAGCGTTGTAGGTGTTCAGATGCGGGCCGGCGACGAAAGGCGTGCCGGCATTGGCCGCCATCCCGACCGCGGCCATGTCGTTGGCCTCGATCGCATGACGACCATTGGCCACCGCGCGTCGCAGGCTCGCCAGTTCGGACTCGGCCTCGACCAGCGCGAGCGTACTCAGCACGACTTCCTTGCCGGCCTGTTGCAACCGCTCGGCGATCTCCAGCCAGTCGTCCGCGCGCAGCGCGCGGCGCTTGGAGCACACGGCCTCGCCCAGGTAGACGATGTCGGCATCCATCCTGGCGACTTCGTCATAGAAGGCAAACACCGTCTCGCGCGGCCAGAAGTACAGCAAGGGTCCGATCGAGATCTTCATGCGGGGACTCCTCATTGCCAGGCGCGGTCGAGCGCGCCCAAGGTGTGCAGACTGCCTTCGGAGACGCGGTCGAGGGCCGCGACCCATTCGGCACGCGGCGCGAAGGACGCAGGGTCACGCAAACAGGCATCGAGCGCCTCGCGCAACACACGCGTGACCTGCGCGACATAGGCCGGGCTGCGCTGCCGCCCCTCGACCTTGATCGCGGACACGCCCGCGGCGACCAGCTCGGGCAACAGGTCGAGCACCGACAGACTGGTCGGCTCCTCGAAGGCATAGCCGGTCTCGCCGCCGACGTCGAAACGGCCCTTACACAGGGTCGGATAGCCGGCAGGCTCCTCGGGCGCATAGGTGTCGATGAGCACGCCGTTCAGGCGCGAACGTCGGCCATCGACGCCCTCCTCCCAGCGCACCGCGTGCGCGGGTGAGCACGCGCCACAGGTGTTGGGCGACTCGCCGGTGACATAGGACGACAGCGCGCAGCGCCCCTCGACCATCACGCACAGGCTGCCGAAGCCGAAGACCTCGACCTCCACCGGACTGTGCTCGACCACGCGCCGCACCTGCGAGAGCGAGAGCTCACGCGGCAGCACGACACGACTGATGCCGAAGCGCTCATGGAAGAAGCGGATCGCCTCGTGCGAAGTCACCGAGCCCTGCACCGACAGGTGCAGACGCAGTCGCGGGTGATGGCGCGCAGCATGCTCGAGCAGGCCCGGATCGGCCAGGATCACCGCGTCGACGCCCAAATCGGCAGCGCGGTCCAGCGCCGAAGTCCATTGCGCCCAGGCCTGTGGCTGCGGATAGGTGTTGAGCGCGAGCAAGACCTTGGCGCCGCGCGCATGGGCATAGTCGATGGCGCGACGCGCACCGTCGTCGTCGAAGTTCAGCCCAGGAAAGTTGCGGGCGTTGGTGGCGTCGCGAAAGCCCATGTAGACGCAGTCCGCGCCGTGATCGACGGCTGCGCGCAGCGCCGGCAGACTGCCGGCCGGGCAGACGAGTTCGACCCGCCGTGGGTTATTCATCCGGTTGCCTCCTCAGGCGTAAGGACCGGATGTCAGTCTAGGTGGCTGGGCCGCGCCGACCTTGATCGGGATCAACCGCGGGTCGCGATGCCATCAATCCCCGCCGATGCCCCGCCCGACGGCGTACACGGCCGCCTGTACGCGGCTTGCCAGCCCAAGTTTGCGCAACAGATTCTGTACATGAATCTTGACGGTACTCTCGGCCACATCGAGTGCGCGCGCGATCTCCTTGTTGCTCTTGCCACGCGCGATGAAGCCAAGGATCTCGCTCTCGCGCGGGGTGAGCCGCTCGGCATCGGCTGTGGCCCGAACGCGCTCGGGCGCAGGCGCATCCTCACGCACCCCGGCCAGCAGCTTGCCCATCATGCACGGCGAGATCACCGATTCACCAGCCGCCGCGCTGCGCACCGCAGTGATCAGCGCGTCGGCCTCGATGTTCTTGAGCAAATAGCCGCAGGCACCGGCACGCAGGGCCGCGAACAGATCCTCGGCGTCCTCCGATACGGTCAGCATCAGCACACGCGCGTCGGGGGTCTCCTCGGTGAGTATGCGCGCGGCCTCGGCGCCAGACATGCCGGGCATGTTCAGATCGAGCAGAACCACGTCCGGCGCGAGTCGCGTGACGGTCTTGATACCCTCGCTCGCATCGCCCGCTTCGCCAACCACTTCGAAGCCGGGCTCGCGCCCGAGCAGCATGCGCATGCCGCTGCGAAACAGGGTGTGGTCATCGACCAGCACAATGCGCACACGCCCCCCGGTCATGCCGGTACCGTCTCCATGCGACGCTGCAACTCGATCCGGACTTCGGTGCCCTCGCCCGGCGCAGAACGCACGGAGAAGCCGGCCCCGATGCGTTCAGCGCGCTCGCGCATCACGGTCAGGCCGATGTGGGCCTGGGCGTCATCGACGGACGGCGCAAGCGCATCGAAGCCCACCCCGTCGTCTCGCACCGACACGGCGAGTCCTTCGACACCACGGTGGACCTCGACTGCAACGTGCTCGGCGCGCGCATGCTTGCGTACGTTCGACAGGGCTTCCTGCACGATGTAGAGCACCTGCGTTTCGGTCTCGGCATCGAGCGGCGCACCGCCGCCGTCGACATCAAGCCGCGTCTCGATTTCCCCATGCTCGCCCAGTCGGCGCAACGCGGCGGCGAGTGCGATCTCCAGGTCCTGCTGTCCGACGCGGCTGCGGAAATGCACCAGCAGTTCGCGCACATCGTCGTAGCTCTCCTGCACGCCGCAGCGGATGCGCGCGAGGCTCTCGCGCACCTCGGTCGTGTCGCCGGCGGCCAGAGCGTGCTCGCACATCTGCAACTGCAGGTTCATGTAGGCCAGCGCCTGGGCGATGGAGTCATGCAGTTCGCGCGCGAGCAGGTTGCGCTCCTCAGACACTGCAAGCTCGCGCTCCCGCGACTGCAGGCGCAGGTTGTCGATGGCCACGCCGAGCTGCTCGCCCAGGGTCTCGAGCATCAGCCGGTCGGCTGCGCCGACATTGCGGACCTGGTCGAAGAACAGGTTGAATACGCCGATGGGGCGCTTGTTAACGCTGATCGTGGTCGCCGTGACCGAGCGGAATCCCGCTTTGCTGCACGCATCGTGCGTAATGCCCGGGCCGGGCGGATCCAACTCGGCAAAGAAGGTCACCGGCTTGCGCGAGGCCTCGCCGCACAGGCAGTCGGCGCACGAGATCATCTCCTCGGCGTCGAGAAAACCCGGATCCAGGCCTTCACAGTAGGTGATGTAGAGGTTCTCGGAACCGCTGTCCATCAGGCGCAGGGCCGAGGCGGAGGCGCCCATGGTCTCGCGGATGCGCAACAGGAAGCCGCGGCACAGGCTGTCCATGTCGTGCGGCTCGTGCAAAAAGCTGATCGTCGAGTATAGGATGCCCAGCTCGCGGTTGCGCGCGGTCAGCGTCTCGGTCTTGTCCTGAACACGCTCCTCGAGCGTGCGGTACACATCCTGCAGATGGGCCGCCATGCGGTTGAAGCCTTCGGTGACGTCGCCCAGTTCGTCGTGGCGCTGCACGGGCAGCCGCGCGCCGAAGTCCTCGCCTTCCATGCGCGCCAGACCGTTGGCCAGCGATTCCACCGGGTGGATCACCTGACTGGCGAAGAAGCGGATCAGGAACACCGTGCCGACCACCGCCATGAAGACCAGCAGGATCTGCGAGCCACGCAGCCAGGCCGTCTCCTCGGCGTAGCGGAGTTCCATGCGGCGCACGATATCGTCGATGCGCGCGACCAGCACATCGGCCTCCACCGGCGCACCGCCGAAGGCCGCCGCATCCGGCCCTGCAGCCTCGATCAGCGCGGCCAGCACAGGACGAATATGGCCGTACCAGTGTGCGGAGAGCGCGCCCAGATCCTCGACGATGTCGTCGCCGCTCGGCACCGCGAGCGGGCGCGCGGGATCGCCTGCAATCAGCCCGTCGAGCACCACGTCGAAGCGGGCGAGTTCGCCGGCCAGGCGCGAGGCCGCCGTCGTCGGCGCGAGCGCACCGCCCTCGCCCTGCTCGATCAGCCAGGCGATGCGGTAGGTGCCCATGCGCAGACTGCCCGCGTCATTGATCGCGGCGGCCGCGCCCTTGAGCTGCCAGGAGGTAAATAGTGTCAGCCCGATCGCGGCGAAAGCCGCGACGAAGAACACCAGCAGGATGCCGGTGATCTTGAAGTGCAGGCTGCTAGTAGCCAGGGGCATGTCTACGCTCCGGGGCCGCCCGGGACTCCGGGCGGGGCGATTCAGCGCACCAGTGGCGTGTCTGCCGCCTCGAGATCCACTCCTTCGAGGGCCGCCTCGCCGGCAAGCAGCGCGAGGTACTGGCGCAGGGCCGTATGGTAGGCCTGCCGGCGCAAGGATGCACGCACGGCACCGGCCACGGCCTCATACGTGCGTGCCTCCCCTGGCCGGCGCTCGAGCACCTCGACCACGTGCAGGCCGAAGCGGCTATGCACCAAACGCGGCAGCACGCCGAGCTCCTCGCGGCCGAAGAGCTCGCGCGCGAACTCCGGCGCACAGTCCTCGCGCGTCAGCCAGCCCAGTTCGCCGCCCTCGACGCCGCTGGGACAGTTCGACTGCGTGCGCGCAGCGTCGACGAACGGATCGACCCCGTTTTCGTGACTGCGCACCTCGAGCAGCACGTGTTCCGCATGTTTGCGCAGCACGACCACGTCCACGCCGGGCGTGACCGCGAACAGGATGTGGCGCAGGCGCAATGCCTCGCCCTCGTCGAACTGCGCGGCGTTGGCCGCGTGATGGCGACGGCAGGCCTCGTCATCGGGCTCGGGCACCTCGATTTCCTGATCGATGAGGCGCTCGATGGCCTCGGCCGCAGCCTCGCTGATCACGCCGTCAAGACCGGCCACATCATCAGCCGTGAGCAGGCGAGCTGCGATCGCGCGCTGGCGCAGCAGTTCGACGCAGGCGCGCTGGCGCAGCGTCGCCGTGTCGGGCGGTGCACCGGCCGCGTGCAGCTCGATGCCGTTGACCCGTGCAACGGGGTAGTCGGTAACTTCACTCATGGTCGCCTCCTCAACGCGATCCGGGCAGGCCGATGCGACGGCTGCGCACGACCTGATACGGGCGGCGCAGGTAGGCAAGCGCGCCGAAGCCGCTCCACACATGCACCAGACGGGTGAAGGGGAAGACCAGGAAGATGGTCATGCCGAGGAACAGATGCGCCTTGAAGATGAAGCCGGCGCCACCGAT
Organism: Azoarcus sp.; assembly: GCA_013911595.1. GTDB lineage: Bacteria > Pseudomonadota > Gammaproteobacteria > Burkholderiales > Rhodocyclaceae > Pseudazoarcus. The sequence goes on along the minus strand of JACESY010000054.1, from coordinate 10,705 downwards.
CATCTCGACCGCGCCACCGCGGAAGGTGACGATGCGCTGCCCCCACTCGGCCAGTGCCATCATCATGCTGCCGTCCAGATGCTGGGCGGACAGCGGGATGGTCAGCAAGCCCAGCGCGAGTTGCACCCACAGCAGCCACAGCAGCACGAAATCGCTGGTCCTGGAGTTGACGCGGATGCGCGGCTCGGTCAGGCGACGGTGCAGCAGCAAGCTCAGGCCGACGATCGCGGCGAGTCCCGCGATGCCGCCGCTGACCATCGCCAGCACCTGCTTGGAGCCGGCGCTGATGAAGGGCTCGTAGATGAAGTGCGGCATCAGCATGCCGATGAAATGGCCGAAGAACAGGAACAGCACACCGGCATGAAACAGATTGCTGCCCAGGCGCAACTGCCCGACGCGCAGCATCTGCGACGAGTCGCTCTTCCACGTGTACTGGTCGCGGTCGAAGCGCAGCAGGCTGCCGATGAAGAACACCGCCAGACAGATGTACGGGTAGATCCCGAACAGGAAGAAGTCGATGGTTTTCATTGTGCGGCTCCGGTGGTGTGCAAGTCCGCCTTGCGGACGAACTGGACGGTTTGGGGCTGCTCGGGACGCGACTGACCGGCCGAGGAGCAGCCGCCAAAGGGTTCAGGTTCGGTCCAGGCTTCGTCGATTTCCGGCTCGGGCGGCAGCTTCACCGCCCTGACCTTCTCGCCCGCGAGCTCGACTGCGGCGTTGAGCACGGCGGCATAACGGCTGCCGCGCGCCTCGAGTGCGTTGAAGATGGCGTTGAGGATGTGGGCGGTCTCGGCGAGGAAGTCGCACGCCGCGGGCGCCGGCTGCGTCGATGCGAACTCGAGCACCGCCGGCAGGTAGTCGGGCAGCTCCTCGGGCGCGAGATCGAGGCCGGCCTGCGAGTACGTCTGCCCCAGGTCGACCATCGCCGGCCCGCGATCGCGCGAGTCGCCATGCACATGCTCGAACAGGTGCAGCGAGGTCGCACGACCGCGATCGAACAGCTCGACATATTCGGCCTCGGCCTCGAGCGGCCGGGCGCGTTCGAGCTGACGCATCAGCGCATCGAGCTCGGCCAGGCGCGCGGCCGACAGGGCGCCCTCGTCGACCAGCGCCGCGCGCAGGTCGGGCACATGCGCACGCAGCTCGGCGTCCGGGTAGGACAGCAGCGCGGCAAGCGCACGCAGCGTGTATTTCATCTCGGTGGTCTTCATGCTCACAGCTCCGCGATGATGGGAATGGTGCGTTTCTTCTTGCCGCCGAACAGGCTTGCGTCGCTGACGCCGTCCGAGCAGCCGTTGCCGAACGAGAAGCCGCAGCCGCCGCGCAGGTCGAAGGCATTCTCGGCGTACTCGCGGTGCGCCGTCGGAATAACGAAGCGGTCCTCGTAGTTGGCGATGGCCATGACGTGGTACATGTCCTCGACCTGGGCCACGCTCAGCCCGGCCTCGGCCAGCACATCGGCATCCTCGCGCTCATCGACGTGCTTGGCGCGCTGGAAGGCACGCATCGCGAGCATCTTCTTGAGCGCCGCGGTCACCGGCGCGGTATCGCCGGCGGTGAGAAGGTTGGCCAGGTACTTGACCGGGATACGCAGCGAATCGACGTCCGGCAGGCTGCCCATGGAGCCGATCTCGCCGGCGTTGGCCGCGGCGGTGATCGGGGAGAGCGGCGGCACGTACCACACCATCGGCAGCGTGCGGTACTCCGGGTGCAGTGGCAGCGCGACCTTCCAGTCCACCGCCATCTTGTAGACCGGGCTCAGCTTCGCCGCCTCCAGCCACGAATCGGGTATGCCGTCGGCACGCGCCTGCTCGATCACCTTGGGGTCGTGCGGATCGAGGAAGACGTCGAGCTGCGCCTGGTACAGGTCGCGGTCATGCGGCGTACTGGCGGCACGCTCAATGGCGTCGGCGTCATAGAGCAGCACGCCCAGATAGCGGATGCGTCCGACGCAGGTCTCCGAACACACCGTCGGCTGACCCGCCTCGATGCGCGGATAGCAGAAGATGCACTTCTCGGCCTTGCCGCTCTTCCAGTTGTAATAGATCTTCTTGTACGGGCAGCCCGACACGCACATGCGCCAGCCACGGCACTTGTCCTGGTCGATCAGCACGATGCCGTCCTCCTCGCGCTTGTAGATCGAACCGGACGGGCACGAGGCCACACAGGTCGGGTTCAGACAGTGCTCGCACAGGCGCGGCAGATACATCATGAAGGTGTTCTCGAACTGCCCGTAGATGTCCTTCTGCACGTCGTCGAAGTTCTTGTCCTTGGAGCGCTTGGAGAACTCGCCACCGAGGATTTCCTCCCAGTTCGGCCCCCATTCGATCTTCTCCATGCGCTTGCCGGTGATCAGGCTGCGCGGACGCGCCGTGGGTGCGGCCTTCATCTCCGGCGCGGTGTGCAGGTGCTGGTAGTCGAAGGTGAAGGGCTCGTAGTAGTCGTCGATCTGCGGCAGGTTGGGGTTGGCGAAGATGCGCATCAGCGTCTTCCACTTGCCACCCTGGCGAGGTTCGATGGAGCCGTCGGCCTTGCGTACCCAGCCGCCGTTCCATTTGTCCTGGTTTTCCCATTCCTTCGGGTAACCGATGCCGGGCTTGGTCTCGACGTTGTTGAACCAGGCGTACTCGACACCTTCGCGGCTGGTCCACACGTTCTTGCAGGTCACCGAGCAGGTGTGGCAGCCGATGCACTTGTCGAGGTTCAGCACCATGCCGATCTGGGCTCGAATTCTCATAGCGGTCTCCTCAGGCGCCGGCCGGTTCGGCGACTTCGTCGTCGAGCCAGTCGATGCGGTTCATCTTGCGCACGACGACGAACTCGTCGCGGTTGGTGCCGATCGTGCCGTAGTAGTTGAAGCCGTAGCTGAACTGGGCGTAGCCGCCGATCATGTGCGTGGGTTTGGTGACGATGCGCGTGACCGAGTTGTGGATGCCACCGCGCATGCCGGTGATCTCGGAGCCCGGCGTGTTGATGATCTTTTCCTGCGCGTGATACATCATCACCATGCCCGGATTGACGCGCTGGCTGACCACCGCCCGTGCGGCGATCGCGCCGTTGGCGTTGAACAGCTCCACCCAGTCGTTGTCCTCGATGCCAGCGCCTTTCGCGTCGTCCTCGGACAACCAGATCACCGGCCCGCCGCGGTTGAGCGTGAGCATCATCAGGTTGTCGCTGTAGGTCGAGTGAATGCCCCACTTCTGGTGCGGCGTGATGAAGTTGAGCGTGATTTCCTTGTGCCCGTTGGGCTTGCGGCCCATGACCTCTTCGATGGTCTTCAGATCCACCGGCGGCCGATAGCTCGACAGCCCTTCCCCGAAGGCCAGCATCCACGGGTGATCCAGATAGAATTGCTGGCGGCCGGTCAGCGTGCGCCACGGGATCAGCTCATGCACGTTGGTGTAGCCGGCGTTGTAGCTGACCTTCTCGCTCTCCAGCCCGGACCAGGTCGGTGATGAGATGATCTTGCGCGGCTGCGCCTGGATGTCGCGGAAGCGAATCTTCTCGTCCTCGCGGTGCAACGCCAGATGGGTATGGTCGCGCCCGGTGATCTTCGACAGGGCCGCCCAGGCCTTGACCGCGACGTGGCCGTTGGTCTCCGGCGCGAGCGAGAGTACGACTTCGGTCGCGTCGATGTCGGAGACGATGCGCGGCATGCCGCAGCTCGTGCCCTCCTCGGCCACCACACCGTTGAGTTCGCCCAACTGGTGCACCTCGTCCTGGGTATTCCAGCCGATGCCCTTGCCGCCGTTGCCGAGCTTGTTCATCAGCGGGCCCAGCGCGGTGAAGCGCGCGTAGGTGTTGGGATAGTCGCGCTCGACCACGGCGATCTGCGGCGCCGTCTTGCCCGGCACCAGTTCGCACTCGCCGCGCTTCCAGTCCTTGACGTCGAAGGGCTGGGCAAGCTCTGCCGGCGTGTCGTGCATCAGCGGGGTGAGCACCACTTCCTTCTCGACGCCGAGATGGCCGACGCAGACCTCGGAGAACTTCTTCGCGAAACCCTTGTAGATCTCCCAGTCGCTCTTGGACTCCCACACCGGATCGACCGCCGCCGACAGCGGATGAATGAAGGGGTGCATGTCGCTGGTGTTGAGGTCGTTCTTCTCGTACCAGGTCGCGGTGGGCAGCACGATATCCGAATACAGACAGGTCGTGCTCATGCGAAAGTCGAGCGTCACCAGCAAGTCGAGCTTTCCTTCCGGCGCCTTGTCGTGCCAGGCCACTTCCTGCGGCTTGGCGTCGTCGTCCCCGAGGTGCTTGCCCTGCACGCCGTGGCTGGTGCCCAGCAGGTGCTTGAGGAAGTATTCGTGGCCCTTGCCCGAGGAGCCGAGCAGGTTGGATCGCCATACGAAGAGGTTGCGCGGCCAGTTGGCCGGATGATCCGGATCCTCGCAGCTCATCTTCAGCGAGCCGTCCTTGAGCCCGGCGACGACGTGTTCCTTGGCCTCCACTCCGCGCTCTGCCGCGTTGCGGGCGACTTCCAGCGGGTTGGTCTGCAGCTGCGGCGCGCTGGGCAGCCAGCCCATGCGCTCGGCGCGCACGTTGTAGTCGATCAGGCTGCCGCCGAAGGCGGCCTTGTCCGCCAGCGGCGAGAGGATCTCGTCGACGCCCAGCTTCTCGTAGCGCCACTGATCGGTATGTGCGTAAAAGAAGCTGGTGGAGTTCTGCTGGCGCGGCGGGCGGATCCAGTCGAGCGCGAAGGCCAACGCCGTCCAGCCGGTCTGCGGACGCAGCTTCTCCTGACCCACGTAGTGCGCCCAGCCGCCGCCGCTCTGACCGATGCAGCCGCACAGCATCAGCATGTTGATGATGCCGCGGTAGTTCATGTCACTGTGATACCAGTGGTTCATCGCCGCGCCGATGATGACCATGGACTTGCCATGCGTCTTGTCGGCGTTGTCGGCGAACTGGCGCGCCACGGCGATGGCCTGATCACGCGGCACGCCGGTGATCTTCTCCTGCCAGGCCGGCGTGTAGGGCACATCGTCGTCGTAGGAGCTTGCGGAGTTCTCGTTTTCGAGACCGCGCGCGACACCGTAGTTGGCCGCGACCAGATCGAACACGGTGGCCACCATCGCCTCGCCCGAGGCGAGCTTGACCGTGCTCACCGGCACCTTGCGCACCAGCACCTCTTCCTGCGTGTTGGCGGTGAAGTTCGGCGTCGCGATGCCGCCGAAGTACGGGAAGCCGACTTCGGCGACATCATGAGCCGGTGCATCGACCTCGAGCGCGGACAGGCGCAGTTTCACCTGGTTGTCGCCGCTCGCTTCCTTGTCCTCGAGGTTCCAGCGCCCCTCATCCTCACGCCCTTCGGCACCCCAGCGAAAGCCGATCGAGCCGTTGGGCACGACCACGCGCCCGGCGTCGTCAAAGGCCAGCGTCTTCCATTCCGGGTTGTTCTTCTGGTCGAGGGCGGCGTCGATGTCGCTGGCGCGCAGGTAGCGGCCCGGCACCATGACCTTGCGGCCGTCACCCAGCGTGCGCTCCTTGAGTTGCACCAGCAGCGGCAGGTCCGTATAGCGGCGCACGTAGTCGTCGAAGTACGCACTGCGGCGGTCGAAGTAGAACTCCTTGAGGATGACGTGACCCATGGCCATCGCCAGCGCCGCGTCCGTGCCCTGCTTGGGGTGCATCCACAGGTCGCACAGCTTGGCGACCTCGGAATAGTCCGGCGTGACCGCAACAGTCTTCGCGCCCTTGTAGCGCACCTCGGTGAAGAAGTGCGCGTCCGGCGTGCGCGTCTGCGGCACGTTCGAGCCCCAGGCGATGAGGAAGCTGGAGTTGTACCAGTCGGCCGACTCGGGCACATCGGTCTGCTCGCCCCACACCTGCGGGCTGGACGGCGGCAGGTCGCAGTACCAGTCATAGAAGCTCATGCACACGCCGCCGATGAGGCTCAGATAGCGGCTGCCGGCAGCGTAGGAGATCATCGACATGGCCGGGATCGGCGAGAAACCGATGACACGGTCGGGGCCATACTTCTTGATGGTGTAGACGTTGGCGGCGGCGATGATCTCGTCGGTTTCGTCCCAGCTCGCACGCACGAAGCCGCCCAGACCGCGCTGGCGTTGATAGTCGCGCCGTTTGCCCTCGTCCTCGACGACCATCGCCCAGGCGTCGACCGCGCTGTTGGCCACGCTGCGCGCCGCACGCCAGTGCGCGAGCAGACGCGCGCGCACCATCGGGTACTTCACGCGGTTGGCGCTGTACAGGTACCACGAGTAACTTGCGCCACGCGCACAGCCGCGAGGCTCGTGGTTGGGCAGGTCGGCGCGGGTGCGCGGGTAGTCGGTCTGCTGCGTCTCCCAGGCGACGATGCCACCCTTGACGTAGATCTTCCACGAGCACGAGCCCGTGCAGTTGACGCCGTGGGTCGAGCGCACGATCTTGTCGTGCGCCCAGCGGTTGCGGTAGGCGTCCTCCCAGGTGCGATCCTCGCCGGTGACCGTGCCGTGTCCGCCGGCGAAGGACTCGGTGGGCATCGTGAAGTGCTGCAGTCGGTCGAGAAAGTGGCTCATCGTTTCACTCCTTGCGAATTCGTTCGGGTGCGGGTCACGGGTTCTTCACGTAGGCATTGCGGCGCAGGTAGAACCACCAGTTGAGGATCAGGCACAGCGCGTAGAACACGGCGAAGCCGTACATCGCGACTTCCGGCGAGCCGGCCTTGATCTGCTGACCGATAACCACCGGCGCGATGAAGGAACCGTAGGCGGCCACCGCCGAGGTCCAGCCCAGCACCGGGCCGGCCTGCTCGCGGTCGAAGATCACGCCGACACTGCGGAAGGTCGAGCCGTTGCCGATTCCCGAGGCGGCGAACAGCGCGACGAACAGCAACATGAAGACCAGGAAGTACTCCTCGGGCGAAGCCGAGCGGTAGGCCAGGAACATCACGTAGCCGGCCGCCACCGAGGCCACGACCATCACCAACGAGACGATCTGGGTGACGATGGAGCCACCGACCTTGTCCGAGATCCAGCCGCCCAGCGGACGCGTGGCCGCGCCGACGAAGGGGCCGATCCACGCCCAGGTCAGGGCCGAAGGCGCGTTCGGGTTGAGCGTGGTATGGGTCAGGCCGCCCGCGCCGTCGGGCAGGTGCTGGAAGCCGAAGATCACCGTGATCGACAACGGCACGGCCATCGAGAAGCCGATGAAGGAGCCGAAGGTGACGATGTAGAGCACCGTCATCGACCAGGTGTGCTTGTTCGAGAAGATGCGGAACTGGCGATTGAGGTTGGCCTTCATGTCACCGAAGGCCACGACCTTCATGGCCAGCAGCGTGGCGACGATGATCAGCGGCATCGCCACCCACATGTTGAGCACGCCCAGACCGGTCGGCGCGGGCAGGTACAGCCAAAGACCCAGCGCGGCGACCACCAGGCCGACGCCGTAGAGCAGCAGTACCTTGAGGAAGGCCGCACCCGCGTTGCCTATGGTCGGCGAGACGCTCTTGAGGTTGTTCATGCCGAACCACGCGGCGATGGCCAGCGGCACGAGCAGCAGCAGCCACACCAGGCCGGCATTCTGGATGAAGGTCTGGGTGCCGGCCGGGATCTTGCCCAGCAGCGTGCCCGAGTCGCGCACCAGCGGCATCGACTCACCAAAACCGACGATGCCGAACAGGCCCACCGTCATGACCGCCGGGATGAGGATCTGCGAGCCGGTCACGCCGAAGTTGCCCAGCCCGGCGTTCAGACCCAGCGCCGTGCCCTGCAGGCGCTTGGGGTAGAAGCTGCTGATATTGCTCATCGAACACGCGAAGTTGCCGCCACCGATGCCCGAGAGCAGCGCCAGCAGCTGGAACACCCACAGCGGCGTGTCGGTGCTCTGCAGTGCCAATCCCGCGCCGAAGGCCGGAATCATCAGCAGCGCCGTGGTCAGGAAGATGGTGTTGCGCCCACCCGACAGGCGGATGAAGAAGGACGACGGGATGCGCAGCGTCGCCCCGGCCAGACCCGCGATCGCGGTCAGCGTGAACAGCTCCTCGCGCGCGAACGGAAAGCCCAGGTTGAGCATCTGCACCGTGATGATTCCCCACATCAGCCACACGGCGAAGCCGCAGAACAGAGCGGGAATCGAGATCCACAGGTTGCGCGTGGCGACGCGACTGCCGGTCTCGGCCCAGAAGGCCTCGTCCTCGGGGCGCCAGTCGTCGATGTCGGCCCCGCGCTTGCGCGTGTTCTCGTGCGGGGTGGTGGCCATGCCTTGCATATGCCTTCTCCTTCGATGATGCCGGGTCAGCGGGACTCGGCGGCCGGACCACTACCGTGGCCGCGGAAAATGTCGGTGCTACGCACCTCCGTCCAGTACATCCACGCCAGCGACACGCAGGTCACGCCGTAGAGCAACATGAAGGCGCTCGAGCGCACGCCGGTGATGTCGAGCAGAGCGCCGAACAGGATGGGCAGCAGGAAGCCGCCGAGGCCGCCGACCAGGCCGACGATTCCCGACACCGCGCCGATCTCGTTGGGGAACTCGTCCGAGATGTACTTGAAGACCGAAGCCTTGCCGAAGGCCCACACCACACCGACCACGAACAGCAGCGCGGTGAACACCCAGACGTTGTGATGGATCTCGAAGCTCTGCGGGCCATCGGTGGTCATCACCGTGAACTGGGTGTGCGGGTAGGACAGCAGGAACAGGCACACCCAGGACACCCACATCACCCACCAGGTGACCTTGTGTGCGCCGTGACGGTCCGACAGCCAGCCGCCGACCGCGCGCAGCAGGCCACCCGGCAGCGAGAAGCAGGCCGCCAGCAGCGCCGCGACCTCGATGCCGACGCCGAACTCGTTGATGTAGTACTTGGTCATCCACAGCGCCAGCGCGACATAGCCACCGAAGACGATGGAGTAGTACTGGCAGTACTTCCACACGCGCGGATTCCTGAGCACCCGCAGCTGTTCGGCGAGCGTCACGCTCGACGAGACGCGGTGGGCGGGATCGGAGTAGCTGAAGAACCAGAACGCGATCGCGGTGACCAGCATCGCCACCGCAAAGGCCTGTGGCACGAACTGCCAGCCGAAGGCCACGACCAGCGCCGGGGCGACGAACTTGGTCAGCGCCGCGCCCGAGTTGCCGGCGCCGAACACGCCCATCGCAAAGCCCTGGTTGCCGCGCTCGAACCAACGCGCGGCGTAGGCGATGCCCACCGAGAAAGAACCACCGGCAAGGCCCACGAACAGGCCCAGCACGAGAAACTGCCAGTATTCGGTGGCGTAGCTGATCAGCCAGATCGGCACCACGGTCGTGAGCATCAGCGCGAAGAAGACGACGCGACCGCCGTAGCGGTCGGTCCAGATGCCCAGCGGCAGGCGCGCGAGCGAACCGGTCAGCACCGGCGTGGCGGCGAGCAGGCCGAACTGGGTCTCGTTCAGCCCCAGCTCGTCCTTGATCGGGATGCCGATCACCGCGAACATCATCCACACCGCGAAGCACACCGTGAACGCGAAGGTGCTCGATACCAGAACCGAGATCTGCTGCCTGCGCCGTGTCACCATGATCGGCCCTCCCAAGGGTCCTCTTTCACGGTTTTCAGACTACGCAGGCACAGGCCGCCGGAACATTCTCCTGATGGGGGAAGCAGCGCCGCTTCAACGAGCGCAGGACTAGTTCTTCCGAACTAGTTCCTCGCTGGATGCCACCGCCCGGTGCGCGCGCATGACGCCCACCATGATCCACAGCAACAGCGCGAATTCGGTCGCCACCAGCAAGCCCGCAGTACGCGTCAGCCAGGGCACATCGACGAACACGGCGACGAGCACGAACGCCACCGCCGTTTTATGCAATCGCGCGTGCAGCGCGACCCGGGCGTCGGGCTGCAGTTTCCTGACGTTGGGCGCGCGCCGGCCGGACTGGCTCAGATCCAGCCAGCACAGGAAGGGCACGATCTTGTAGAGCATGCCCTGGATCGCGCCGGCGAAGCCGCCGTAGAGCAGCAACACCCCGGCCGCCACGGCCCACGCATCTCCGCCGAGCGCGCGCGCGGCGACGACGCAGCCGATGCCGGCTGCGAAGGACACCATCGCCACACGAAAGGCGCGCGTGGTCGCATCCGGCATCGCACGGCGCGAGCGACGTTGCAGCCACAGTATCGTGCCCGCAAAGCACGCGACAAGCGCCAGCACGAGGCCCAGCGCGAGCCCCGCAAGCGCCCCCAGGCCGGCGACGAGCGCCGCGCTCCAGGCGACGAGCGCGACGAAGCACACGATCACCCAACCGCGCGTCATCCACACCGGATAGGCCGGGGTGATCTGGAACATCGGCACGACGATCCAGCTCGTCGCAACGAGCAGCATGCCGGCCGCCCCCATCAGTGCCCAACCCACATGCAGTTCGAGCAACACAGCGAAGGGCAGTGCGAGGTCACCGGTCAGCACCATCGCCAGCGTCGCGCCGAGCATCGCCGCCACGCCGATGCCGATCAGCGCCAGGCGCAGGTCGCGTTGCGTGTCCAGATCGGCACGCGCGCCCCACAGGCCGACCGCAACTGCCGCGACGAAGGTGGTCGCCGCCGCGCCGAGCAACAGTGCGCCGCCGCGGACAAGTTCCGGCCCGCCACCGCCCAATCCCCAGGACAGCATTGCCGCGCCCAGCGCCAGGGCCACATGTACGACGGCAGCCAGCCAGGCGCCTCCCGCCACCGCCACGCCAGCCACCACCGGCAGGATCTGGAACAGCGCTCCGAACATCACGATCAGCATGAAGC
>JACESY010000053.1 GCA_013911595.1 Azoarcus sp. | reverse complement strand
AGGACAGCAGGCCGGTGATGATGCCCACCGGCAGCGCGAAGGACAGGCCGGCAATCCACAGGGCGACGCTGTAATAGGTCGCGAGTACCAGCATCACCGACAGCTGGCCGCGCAGGAATTCCGACAGCACCGAGTCGATCTGCTCGACGATGCGCGTGGTCGACTCGACCATCGGGCGCGGGATCACGCTGCGCACGGCCGGGATGAGACGCGGCCATTCCTGCAGCAGATAGAACATGACGATGGGGATGAGCACGATGTTGGTCGCCAGCCCCACCAGTGCCATGCCGCCTTCGCGCAATTGTCCGAGCAGGGCCGGGAGCAGTTGCTTGGCCTGTTCCTGGTTCTCGGAGAGCCATTCGCGCAGGGCGGCGATATCGAGTTGCACATCGGTTCCGAGCCGCTCGTTGAGCGCGGGCAGCAGCCGCGTATCGACGGCCTCGAGCAGTTCGGGAAGCCGCGCGACGAAGGTCGCGACCTCGCGCCAGAAGATCGGCACCAGAATCAGGAACAGCAGCAGGATGGCCGAGCCCATCGCCAGGATCACCAGCAGCACCGCCAGCGGGCGTGGCAGCCGCTTCGAGGCCAGCCAGTTGACCGCCGGATCGCAGAGGTAGGCGAAGACCGCGCCGACGACGAAGGGCGTCAGGATCGGGCCGAGCAGCCAGAACAGCACGAGGAAGGCGATGCCGGACGTCGCCCAGAGGGCGGTTTGCAGACGACCGGCGCGGGGAAGGCTCATTTAGGGGTGTCTCGATCGGGCGATGCGGTGCGACATGGTAAATGAGAACGCGGCCTTGGTAGAATCGCCCTTTACATGACGGCCCCGCGCGGGGTCGTCCCGTTCCGACGCCGCCCGGAGCGAGGGCGTCCGACATCGGAGCCGTCCGCGGGCCGCAGCCCAGACGCGAGAGAGACTGCCTTGACCTCCCTGACCTATCGTGATGCCGGTGTGGATATCGATGCCGGCGATGCCCTCGTCGATCGCATCAAGCCGTTTGCCAAAGCCACCATGCGCCCCGAGGTGATGGGCGGCATCGGCGGCTTCGGCGCGCTGTTCGAACTGTCGAAGAAGTACCGCGAGCCGGTACTGGTGTCCGGCACTGACGGCGTCGGCACCAAGCTGCGCCTGGCCTTCGATCTCGACCGCCATGACACCGTCGGCCAGGATCTGGTGGCGATGAGCGTCAACGACATCCTGGTGCAGGGCGCCGAGCCGCTGTTCTTCCTCGACTACTTCGCCTGCGGCAAGCTGCATGTGGATACCGCCGCCGATGTCGTCAAGGGCATCGCCAAAGGCTGCGAGTTGGCCGGCTGCGCGCTGATCGGCGGCGAGACGGCCGAGATGCCGAGCATGTACCCGGACGGCGAATACGATCTGGCCGGCTTCGCGGTCGGCGCGGTCGAGAAGGCCGGCCTCATCGACGGCAGCAAGATCGCTGCCGGCGACGTGGTGCTGGGGCTGGCCTCCAGCGGTGCGCATTCCAACGGCTACTCGCTGATCCGCAAGGTCATCGAGATCAGCGGTGCCGACCTCTCCGCCGATTTCCACGGGCAGCCGCTGGCCGATGCGGTGCTCGCGCCGACACGCATCTACGTCAAGCCGCTGCTCGCGCTGATGGCCGCGCATGCCGGCATCGTGCACGGCATGGCCCACATCACCGGTGGCGGCATCACCGAGAACGTGCCGCGCGTGATTCCCGATGGCCTGACCGCGCGCATCGATTCGTCCGCCTGGAAGCTACCGCCGCTGTTCCAGTGGTTGCAGCAGGCCGGCAATATCGACGCGGCCGAGATGCACCGCGTGTTCAACTGCGGCATCGGCATGGCGGTGATCGTGTCGGCCAACAACGCCGACACGGCCGAGCGCTTCCTCGTCGAACAGGGCGAGACCGTGCATCGCATCGGCCGCATCGCCGCGATGGAAGGCGACCAGCCCAAGACGATCGTCGACTGACGGTGGCCGGGACGCAGCGTTCCATCCTCATCACGGGTTGCTCCAGCGGCATCGGCGAAGCCGCCGCGCGCACCTTGCGAGAACGCGGCTGGCGGGTGTTCGCCACCGCGCGTCGTGAAGACGATGTGGCGCGACTGGCCGACGAAGGCTTCGAAGCGCTGCAACTCGATCTGGCCGACAGCGCGTCGATTCGTCGCGCTGTCGATGCCGTTCTGGAGCGCACCGGCGGCACGCTCGACGCGCTGTTCAACAACGGCGCCTACGGGCAACCCGGCGCGGTCGAAGACCTCACGCGCGAAGTCCTGCGCGAACAGCTCGAAACCAACCTGCTCGGCACCCACGAGCTGACCTGCCTGGTGTTGCCCGCGATGCGCGCCCAGGGCCATGGACGCATCGTGCACAACAGCTCCATCCTGGGTTTTGCCGCGCTGCCGTATCGTGGCGCCTACAACTGCTCCAAGTTCGCGCTCGAAGGCCTTGCCGACACGCTGCGCCTGGAACTGCACGGCAGCGGCATCCACGTTTCGCTGATCGAGCCCGGCCCCATCGCCACGCGATTCCGCGACAACGCCTACGCCGCCTTCGAACGCCATATCGACCGCGACAACAGCGCCCATTCCGCCATCTACCGCGTGCTCGAACGCCGCTTGCGCGGCGAGGCCGGCAAGACCCCGTTCACGCTGCCCGCCGACGCGGTGGTCGACAAGCTGGTGCATGCGCTCGATTCACGCCGCCCGCGAGCACGCTACTACGTAACCTTCCCGACCCACCTGTTCGGCTTTCTCAAGCGCATTCTGCCGACGCGCTGGATGGACGGGGTGTTGTTGAGTTCGACCGCGAAGGAGCGGCGGGAGTAAGCATCGGCTAGGGCGGATTGGCCCAGCGTAATCCGCCGGATGTTCTATGCAGTGGCGTCGACGAAGTGCCGCGCGCGTTCGACCACGTTCTGCACCAGCCCCGCATCCAGGCAATCCAATTCCTCCAGATCCGTCCAGTTCTCTCGAAACTGGCGCTGCCACGTGAGTTGCCGCTTGGCGAGCTGGCGGGTGGCGGCGATGCCCTTGAAGCGCATCGTCGCGTAGTCGTCCTCGCCCTCCAGGTGCGCCCAGGCCTGGCGATAGCCCACGCAGCGCATCGCGGGCAGGGCGGGGTCGAGGCGGTATTTCGTGCGCAGGTCGCGCAACTCGTCGAGCAGACCGGCGGCGAGCATGGCGTCGAAGCGCTGTTCGATGCGCGCATGCAGCACCGCGCGATCCGACGGCGCGAGCGCCAGCGTGAGCAGACGGTGGTGGATGCCGCCTTCCTCGCGCTGCGCGTAGCTCTCGGCCAGCGGACGGCCGGTGAGTTCGACGATTTCCAGCGCGCGCTGGATGCGCTGCGCGTCGGTCGGCTCCAGCGCGGCGGCTGCGGTCGGGTCGAGCGCAGCCAGCCGCGCGTGCAGCGCAGGCCAACCGAGGCGTTCGGCGTCGCGGTCGATGGCTGCGCGCAGCTCGGGGTCGGCCTGTGGCAGATCCGAGATGCCTTCGCGCAACGCCTTGAAATACAGCGCCGTGCCGCCTGCGACTAGCGGGATGCGGCCACGCGCGCTGATCTCGTCCATCAGCCGCAGCGCGTCCGTGCGGAACTGCGCCGCCGAATAGCGTTGTTCGGGCGTGACGATGTCGATCAGGTGGTGCGGGCACGCCGCGCGCTCTTCCGGCGTGGGTTTGGCCGTACCGATGTCCATGTCGCGGTAGACCAGCGCCGAGTCCACGCTGATGATCTCCACCGGCAGCACCCGCGCGAGGGCCAGCGCGCAGGCGGTCTTGCCGCTGGCGGTGGGGCCGAGCAAGGCGATGGCGGGCGGGGCTTGGGTCATGGTTGGGCAGGGAGGCACGGCGACCGATTATAGCGGCCGGCCGTTGGTATCATGCGGACTCGCCGCGACGCCGCGCGGCAAAGAACAGTCCAGAGGCCGTCTTGAAGCTTTTCACCTCGCTCTACGTGCGCACCATGCAGTGGTCGCGCCATCGTCACGCCCCGTGGTATCTGGGGGGACTCAGCTTTGCCGAGTCGTCGTTTTTCCCGATCCCGCCGGACGTGATGCTTGCGCCGATGAGCCTGGCCAACCCGGCCAAGGCCTGGTGGTTCGCACTGATCACCACCATCGCCTCGGTCGCCGGTGGCGTGCTGGGCTACTTCATCGGCGTGTTCGCCTTCGACATGATCGAGCCCTGGCTGTCCACCTCGCACTACTGGCCCAAATACCTCGAAGCGCAGGCCTGGTTCGAGCGCTGGGGGTTCTGGGCGGTATTCGTCGCCGGCTTCTCGCCCATCCCCTACAAGGTGTTCACCATCGCCGCCGGCGTCGCGGCCATGCCGCTCGCGCCCTTTGTCGCCGCCTCGCTGGTCGGCCGCGGTGCGCGCTTCTTCCTCGTCGCCGGCCTGATGAAACTCGGCGGCCCGCGCATGGAAGCCGCGTTGCACCGCTACGTCGAATGGTTGGGGTGGGCTGTCGTCGCAGCCCTGGTGGCGGTGGTGTTGATCATGAACGGCAGGTGATGCGCCCGGGCTGATTCCCTATGTGCTTGGCGCCGCCCGCGCCTCGCCGATGCCGAAGCGGCGGGCGAGACCCAGGACGAGGACGAGCAGGGCGGGCAGGAAGGTCAGCGTGACGATGGCTGCGCCGAGCAGGCCGAACAGGACGATGGCGCCGACGCCGCGGTAGAGCTCGGTGCCTTCGCCGGGGATCAGCACCAGCGGAGCGATGCCGCACAGCGTGGTCAGCGTGGTCATGGCGATTGGGCGCAGGCGGGCGCGAACGGCCTCGGTGACGGCTTCGAGCAAGGGCATGTGCTCGTGTTGGAGGTTGCGGCGGGTCTGATCGACGATGAGGATGGGGTTGTTGACCACGGTGCCCATCAGGATCAGGAAGCCGAGCATCGTGATCATGTCGAAGGGCTGTGACAACGGTGGCAGGCCGAGCAGCGGCAGTGCGCCGCCGACGAGGTTCATCAGCGCCAGTCCGACGATGCCGCCGGCCACGCCCAGCGGGATGGTGGTCATGATGATCAGCGGATAGCCCCAGTGGGCGAAGATGGCGACCATCAGCAGATAGACAATGATCAGCGCGATCGCGAAGTTGCCGGCAAGCGCGTCGCGCGTCCGCTCGAGCGCGTCGCTCGCGCCCGAGATGTCGATGGCGATGTCGGCGCGCAGTTCGCCGGCGCTCTGCATTGCGCCGATCAGATCCTGGCGCACGCGTTGCACGCCGGTTTCCAGCGCCACGTCCTCGGGCGGGATGACGTACAGCGTCACGGTGCGGCGGCCGTCGACGCGGCGCACCGAGATGGTGTCGGCCAGTTCCTCGATCCCGGCCACCGACGACAGCGGCAGCGTGGCGCCCTCGGCGGTGCGCAGCAGCAGACCGGGTACGCGCTCCAGACGCCGCTCGTCGGCGTCCTCGCCGTAGAGATAGATGTCGATCTTGTCGTCGTCGAGGAAGAAGTCATCGACGTAGGCGCCTTCGGTCAGCGCCGCGACGCTGAAGCCGATGGCGTCGGGTGACAGTCCCAGTTCGGCCGCGCGGTCCCAGTCCGGGCGGATCTGCACCAGGGGCTGCGCCAGCGTGAGGCTGGAAGGCTGGCTCTGGATGCGCGGATTGTCGAACAGTTCGCGCGCGCGTCGGTCGACCATGCGTGCGGTCTCGAAGATGCTCACCAGATCCGGCCCGGAGATGTCCAGGCTGATGCTGCGCGTGCCGCCGTCGTTGCTGGAGATGATCGAGCCCTTGGCGGCGAAGGCGCGCATGCCGGGGTATTGCTCGTAGTGCGCGGTGAGCGCGTCCATCAGCGGCTCGATGTGGCGCGGGTTCTCGGTCTCCGAGATGATGCGCAGCCGCGCCGGATCGAAGCCGAGGTTCACGTAGGCGATCGGCGGCACGTCGGTCTCGCCGCGCTCGAAGGGGCCGGGGTCGGCGCCGACGTGGGGCAGGAAATGCGCTTCGACCTGATCGGCGATCTCGCTCATGGTCTCCAGGTTGTAGCCGGGCGGTGCGTTCATCGCGGCGAAGGTCTTGGGTTCCTCGCCCTCGGGCAGGTATTCGGCCGGCGGGGTGAGCAGCGCGATGATCAGGCCCGCGCCGAGCAGCGTGCCGACGACCACCGCGCCGCGTCGGCGCGGCGTGGCCAGCAGGGAGCGCAGGGCGCTGTTCACGCGCGGGAACTGGCCGGCGTCGCCTTCGCGCTTGCCGAACTCCAGCCGTGCGCACAGCGTCGGGATTAGCGTGGTCGCGGTCAGCATTGATGCCAGGATCGCGCCCGAGATCGCAATCGCTACGTCCGAATAGAGCTGCCCGGCTTCCTCGACGATGAACAATATGGGCAGGAACACCAGCACCGTGGTCATGGTCGAGGCCAGTACGGCCGGCCACACCTCGCGCACGCCCTGCAGGGCCGACTCGATGCGGTCCAGACCGCGGCGCCGGTAGCGCTCGATGTTTTCGAGCACGACGATGCTGTTGTCGATGGTCATGCCGATGGCGAAGGCCACGCCGGCCAGCGAGATCACGTTGATCGTGCGCCCGGTGACCATCAGCGACAAAAAGGCCACCACCGCACACAACGGAATGCCGATCACGCCCACCAGCGTGGCGCGTCCCGAGCGCAGGAAGGCGAACATCACCAGTGTGGCGAACACGCCGCCGATGGCGAGGTTGGTCCACACGTTGGCGATGGAGGCCTCGACGTAGCGCGCGTCGTCCGAGGTCAGCGACAGATGCATGCCGGCCGGGTGGAGGATGTCGGTGTTGACCGCCTCGACCTCTTCGAGCATCGCGCGCTTGATCTCGATGACGTTGGAGCCGGGCTGGCGGCGCACCTGCAGGCCCAGGCGCGGATCGCCGTTGTAGCGGCTCACGAAGCGCGCCCGCGCATTGCCCTGGCGTACCTCGGCCACGTCGCCCAGGCGCACGACACTGTCGCCTTCGCGCAGCAGCACCAGCCGCGCCAGATCCTCGGCGTCCTCGAAGCGTCCGACCGTGCGCAACAGGTAGCGCCGTTTGCCGGCCGTGACCTCGCCGCCGGAGATGTCCTGATTGCGCGCGCGGATCGCGTCGCGCACGTCGGTCGGCCCCAGGCCGCGCTGTGCCAGCGCCTCGGCGTCGACCAGCACTTGTAGCTGGCGCTCCAGCCCGCCGTTGACGCGCACCTCGGACACGCCGGCGATGCTCTCCAGGCGCGGGCGCACGCGGTCCTCGACGAAGTCCTGCATCAGCCGCACATCGATCTGGCGCGGATTGCCCTCCATCGGCCCGAGGGCGAAATACATGAAGGCGTTGGCCGAGAAAGAGGTGGCGAGAACGCGCGGCTGGTCCACGTTGCGCGGGTACTCCGGCACCTGGCTGAGCGCGTTGTTGACCTCGATCAGCGCCTGCGTGACGTCGACGCCGAACGGGAACTCCAGCTCGATTTCGGCCGATCCGCTGGACGCGGTGGATGTCATGCGCTGCAGGTTGGGCACGTTGCGCAGGAAGCGTTCCTGCTCGATCACGATGTCCTTCTCGATGTCCTGCGGCGTCGCGCCCGGCCAGCGCGTCTCGACCGAGATGGTGCGCACCTCCAGGTCGGGAATCATCTGGATCGGGATGCGCACCGCCGCGGCGATGCCGAGAATCAGCACGATCAGCGCGATGACGGCGACCAGGATGCCGTGCTGGATGATCTTTGCGAACATTGTTTATTCGTCCGTGGCGACGACTTCGGCGCCGGGCTGCAGCGACTCGTTGCCACGTGTGACGATGCGCTCGTCACCCTCCAGGCCGTCGGCGATGAACACCCGGCCCTCCGCGCTTCCTGCCTCCGTAATGCGTTGCTCGCGCACCTCGAACACATTGTCTTCATCGCCGGGCTCGGCGACCCATACCGTCACGCGCCCGTCGGGATAGCGATTGATCGCGTCGCGCGAGATCGACAGCATGTCCTCGTCGCGCACCAGGCGCAGCGTGGCGGACACTGACATGCCCGGCACCACGCGCGCGGACTCGGGCGGTCGTGCACGCAGCAGGAAGGTGCGTGCGCGCGCATCGGCCACGGGTAGCCAGGTCGCGATTTCGGCTGGCGTCGGCTCGCCGTCCGGGCGATCGACGAGCAGCCGGGCCGAATCGCCCAGCAAGTGCAGCGCGTGTTGCGGCACCTGAAAGTCGAGCAGCAGATCATCGACGTCGACCAGCGTGAACACCGCATCGCCCGGCTGCACCCACTGACCGGCGTCGACCATGCGTGCCGCCACGATGGCGTCGAACGGTGCGTGCAGTTCGTGGCGGCGCAGCCGCGCGGCCTGCAGCGCTTCTTCGGCACGTGCGCGGGCGAGTGCAGATCCCGAGATGTCGACCTCACTCGATCGGCGTTCCACCTCGGTGGAGGCAATCACGCGCCCGCCGCGCGCCGAGCGGCCTTCCTCGAGCAGCCGGCGCGCCTCGGCCAGACGGCTCTCGGCCTCGCGCGCCTGGGCCCGCACGCTGTCGTGTTCGAGTTTCGCCAGTTCGTCGTCGAGACGCAGCAGCAAGTCGCCCTGCGAGATGCGTTCTCCGGTGTCTGCCGTGCGTTCGGCAACCAGTCCGGCAATCGACACCGACACGTCGGAGCGCCGTTGTGCGGTCGCCGTGCCGTTGAGGGCGATCTCCTCGATCAGCGGGCCACGTTCGACGTCGCCGAGGACGACGCGCGGGCGTTCCGCATGCGTGAAGGGAGCGAGCAGGGACAGCGCGCCGAGGAGCAGGGTGCGACGCGCCAGGGCGCGGGAGAACAGGGCCATGAAATCTCGTTTCCGGTCGTCGTACGCCCGCGGTGCGCGAGCGAGAGTCGTTTTGCAGGTCGCATGGGCTGACAGCGACCAAACCGGAAAGTTACCGCGTGTGTGACGTGGGGTGCACGTCGCAAAGCCTCTTGCGACGCAGCAGTGCAGCGTTTCACAACGGCGAACTGTGTTTCGGTATGCGAAAATGCGTAAGCAAAATATTGAAAATAAAAAGAAAGAAAAATCTTATGTCTTATATAAGAGTGCTTGTTGCGACTGCACATTCTCTTTATACTTTTTCTCACGCGCCGACCGGAAATCCGCAAGGCCGCAGGAAGCCCTCCCGGCCCGCAGACGGCCACCGAGCTTTCACTGGTTCAACCCGGCATACAGGAGTTCGC
Source organism: Azoarcus sp. (assembly GCA_013911595.1). Taxonomy (GTDB): domain Bacteria; phylum Pseudomonadota; class Gammaproteobacteria; order Burkholderiales; family Rhodocyclaceae; genus Pseudazoarcus. The sequence goes on along the minus strand of JACESY010000053.1, from coordinate 7,785 downwards.
CATGACCACCCCGACACGAGAGCAACAGATCGCCGCCCTGGAGAAGGACTGGGCCACCAATCCCCGCTGGAAGGGCGTCAAGCGCCCGTACTCGGCTGCCGACGTGGTACGTCTGCGCGGCTCGATCCAGCCCGAGAGCACGCTCGCCCGCGTCGGGGCGGAGAAGCTGTGGAAGCTCGTCACCGAATCCCCGTACGTGAACTGCCTCGGTTCGCTCACTGGCGGCCAGGCCATGCAGCAGGTCAAGGCCGGCGTGAAGGCCATCTACCTGTCCGGCTGGCAAGTCGCCGCCGACAACAACACCTATGGCGCGATGTACCCGGATCAGTCGCTGTACCCGGTCAATTCCGTGCCACAGGTGGTCGAGGCCATCAACAACACCTTCCAGCGCGCCGACCAGATCCAGTGGTCCAAGAACATCAACCCTGGCGATCCGGGCTACGTGGATTACTTCGCGCCCATCGTCGCCGATGCCGAGGCCGGATTCGGCGGCGTGCTCAACGCCTTCGAATTGATGAAGGCCATGATCCGCGCCGGTGCCGGCGGAGTGCACTGGGAAGACCAGCTCTCGTCGGTCAAGAAGTGCGGTCACCTCGGTGGCAAGGTGCTGCTGCCCACCAACGAGGCCAACCAGAAGCTGATCGCCGCGCGTCTGGCCGCCGACGTGATGGGCGTGCCGACGCTGGTCATCGCCCGCACCGATGCCGAGGCCGCCGACCTGCTGACCAGCGACCACGACCCCAACGACCGGCCCTTCGTTACCGGCGAGCGCACGCCCGAAGGCTTCTACCGCACCAAGAAGGGATTCGAGCAGGCGGTGTCGCGCGCCGTGGCCTATGCTGAATACGCCGACATGGTGTGGTGCGAGACCGGCACGCCGGATCTTGAATTCGCCCGCCGCTTCGCCGAGGCCGTGCGTGCCGTGCATCCGGACAAGATGCTGGCCTACAACTGCTCGCCGTCGTTCAACTGGAAGAAGAACCTCGATGACGCTACCATCGCGAAATTCCAGCGCGAACTCGGCGCGATGGGCTACAAGTACCAGTTCATCACGCTGGCCGGCATCCACTCGATGTGGTTCAACGCCTTCGACCTGGCACAGGACTACGCCGAGCGCGGAATGACGGCTTATGTTGAAAAAGTGCAAGAACCCGAGTTCGCGGCACGCGAAAGGGGTTACACTTTTGTTTCACATCAGCAGGAAGTGGGCACCGGTTACTTCGATGACGTAACGACGGTGATCCAGGGGGGCGTTTCCAGCGTGACTGCGCTCAAGGGCTCCACCGAGGAAGACCAGTTCCACTGAACGATTAATGCCTTTGGAGGAGGGCGGCGGCCGATCCCGGTACGGGGTCGGCCGTTTTTTTTGTCATACCGGCGGAACTCGGTGTGTTCCGCGACTGCCCACCGGTCATTGCACTCGCAGGAGGTCCGCATGTCTGAGCGCGCACGCCTGTACCGCATGGCCACTCCCGAACACCTGTGCCCATTCGGCCTGAAATCGCTGCATCTGCTGCAGCGCCGCGGCTACGAGGTTGACGACCACACGCTGAAAACGCGCGAGGCCGTCGACGCCTTCCAGGCCGAGCACGGGGTCGACACCACACCACAGACCTTCATCGGTGACGAGCGCATCGGCGGCTACGACGAACTGCGCGAGCACTTCGACCTGCCGCCCGAGGGGCAGGGCGAGATCACCTACACCCCGATCATCGCGATTTTCGGGGTGGCTTTCGCGATGGCGCTGGCTGCCGCGTGGAACGTCGACGGCAGCCCGTTCTCGCTGCGCGTGATCGAATGGTTCGTCGCCGTCTCGATGTGCCTGCTGGCGATCCAGAAGCTGCGAGATCTCGACGCGTTTTCGAACCAGTTCGTGGTTTATGACCTGCTCGCGATGCGCGACGTGCGCTATGCCTACGTCTATCCGTTCGCCGAGGCCTGGGCCGGCATCGGCATGCTGGCGGGCTTCAACGCCTGGCTGGTGGCGCCGATTGCGCTGTTCATCGGTACGGTCGGCGCGGTGTCGGTGTTCAAGGCCGTCTATGTCGAGCGGCGCGCGCTCAAGTGCGCCTGCGTCGGCGGCGGCAGTTCGGTGCCGCTGGGCGTCGTCTCGCTCACCGAAAACCTGTTCATGATCTTCGCCGCCTTCTGGATGTGGCTGCGGTGACCGGCCCGGCGACAGCGCCCCCGGTGGCGGTTTCTCCCGCCTGCGACTCGCCCTCGCGCGCAATCAGCGCGCGCTTGCGCGCCACGCCCCAGCGGTAGCCGGACGGGTCGCCGTTCAGGCGCACCACGCGGTGGCACGGAATCGCCACCGCCAGCGCGTTCGCCGCGCAGGCGCCGGCCACGGCACGTACCGCCGCCGGTGCGCCGATGCGGCGAGCCAGCTCGGTGTAGCTGACGGTGGTGCCGGCCGGCACGTCACGCAGCGCCTGCCACACGCGCAACTGGAAGGCCGTGCCGCGCAAATCCAGCGGCAGGTCGAGCCCCCGATGCGGCGCCTCGACGAAGCCGACGACCTGCGCCACCACCTGCTCGAAATCGGCGTCGCCGCCGCACAGCTCGGCACGCGGGAAGCGGTCCTGCAACTCGCGTACCAGCGCGTCGGGCTCGTCGCCAAGCAGCACCGCGCACAGCCCGCGTGAGGTCGCCGCGACCAGAACCGCGCCCAGCCAGCATTGCCCGATGGCGAAGCGGATGGTCGTGCTGTGACCGCCATCGCGCCATTGTCGCGGCGTCATGCCGAGCACGCGATGCGCCTCGGCATAGAAGCGCCCGCTCGATTCGTAGCCGGCGTCGAACACGGCGGTGGTGATCCCAGCGCCTGCGTCCAGCGCCTTGCGCAGCCGCGCCGCGCGTCGCGCCTGGCCCCATGCCTTGGGCGTCAGTCCGGTCGCGGCGCGAAACGCGCGACGCAGTTGCGCCGGGCCGATGCTGGCCACGCGCGCCAGTTCGGCCAGCGGCGGCAGCGTCTCGGCCGCGTCGATGTGCCGGCACACGGCGGCGACCCGCGTCGCATCCGGCGAATCCGGTTGATCCGGCTTGCAACGCCTGCATGCGCGAAAGCCGGCCGCCTCGGCCGCCGCGGGCGAATCATGAAAGACGACGTTCTCGCGTCGCGGCGTACGTGCGCCGCACGACGGCCGGCAATAGACGCCGGTGGTACGCACCGCATAGACGAAACGCCCATCGGCCGTTGCGTCGCGCGTGCATACCGCGGCCCAGCGGGTGTCGTCGTCGGTTCGGGGGGACGGTTCGCTTCTTGCGTTCATCGGTCTGGCCCTCATTTGGCGCCACTGTACTGCGGGCGCGCGCATGCGACACTGCGTTTTGTGCCATCGAATTCGCATGTTCCGTCGGGCACGGCGAGGCGCGAGATTTGCAGTCGTTGCAGCGCTGCGCCTGCGGGCCTGCTGATGTGCGCGGTCGAGGGGCATATACTCGAATCGTAGGGCCGGCGGGGGCCGGCGCGGACAACCAGAGGGAGACGACCATGCTTCTGAAAAAGGCCAGCGAGCGCGACTTTGCGCCGACGGAGTATTCGGGAATCGAGCGTGCCCTGTTCCGCAACAAGGACACCGGCGGGCGCTCGTCGGTGGTGCGAATGGGCGAGGGAACGCGTGTTCCGCGCCACGTGCATCACGGCACGGAAGAGGTCGTGGTGCTTGCCGGGCGAGTGCGCATCGGCGGCACCGAGATGCAGGCGGGTGACTACCTGTACACCGAGCCGGGGGAGGAGCACGACGTGCTCGCGCTGACCGACGCGCTGGTGTTCGTGTCGTCGGAGAAGGCCACGCCGGTCGTGGAGTGATCGTCGCCGGCGCGGGCCGGCTCCTTTGGAGCAACGATGCAAAGTCTCAAGTTCGAATTCCCCGGCCACGACGGCAGCCTGCTTGCTGCGCGCCTGGACCGGCCTGCAGGCACGCCGCGCGCATGGGTGCTGTTCGCCCACTGCTTCACCTGCGGCAAGGACATCTTCGCCGCCTCGCGCATCAGCGCCGCGCTGGTCGATTGCGGCTTTGCCGTGCTGCGCTTCGATTTCACCGGGCTGGGCATGAGCGAGGGCGAGTTCGCCAACACCAGCTTCAGTTCCAACGTGGCCGACCTGGTGTGTGCAGCCGACCACCTGCGCACCCATCATCGCGCTCCGTCCGTGCTGGTGGGCCACAGCCTGGGCGGCGCGGCGGTGCTGGCGGCAGCGCGACGCATCGACGAGACGCGTGCGGTGGTGACTATCGGCGCGCCGGCCGAACCCGTGCATGCCACCCACCAGTTCGGCGAGCACGTCGAGACCATCCGCTCGCGCGGCGCGCTCAAGGTGGATCTGGGCGGGCGGCCATTCACGATTACGCGCGAATTCCTCGAAGATCTGGAAGCCACGCGCATCCGCGACACCGTCTCGCATCTGGGGCGCGCATTGCTGGTGATGCACGCGCCGCGCGACGAGATCGTCGACATCGATCAGGCGCGGCGCATCTACGAGACCGCGCGTCATCCCAAGAGCTTCGTGTCGCTCGATTCGGCCGACCACCTGCTGCGCCGGCGCGAGGACGCCACCTACGTCGCGCGCGTCATCGCGGTGTGGGCCGAGCGCTATCTGCCGTCCGCGCCTGAAGTGGCGCCGCTGGAAGAGGGCACGGTCGAGGTCGCGCAATCCGATGTGGAGGGCTTTACCAGCACCGTGCGCGCCGGCCGCCACACGCAGATCGCCGACGAGCCCCAAGCCATGGGCGGCGCCGATCTGGGGCCGTCCCCCTACGACTACCTGCTGGCCAGCCTGGGCGCGTGCACCGCGATGACGCTGCGCATGTACGCGCGACGCAAGAAGCTGCCGCTCGAAGAAGTCAGCGTGCAGCTTCGCCATCGCCGCGTCCACGCCGAGGACTGCGCCGAATGCGAAGACAAGGGCGGCCAGCTCACCGAGATCACGCGCGAGATCCGCATCACCGGCGATCTCGACGCCGACCAGCGTGCGCGCCTGCTGGAAATTGCCGACAAGTGCCCCGTGCATCGCACGCTCAGCGAGCGCATCCGTATCGTGTCCGAACTCGTCGACTGAAGCGCAGGACTGACGAAATCGTCAGTCCTGCCTGACCTTTGCTTGATGATGCGTGCGGCAGCATGGCGGCCCGCCCTCCGACCGGAGTGGTGCCGACCAGACGGAATCACCGATGCATCGAAGAACGAGGAATCTGACCCTCGCCGCCGTGGCGCTGGCCGTGCTGGCCGTTGCGGCATGGCAGTACAGGCTGGCGGGCTTCGCGTGGTACTGGACCGCCATGCAGCTTGATGCCGGTTCGCGCGAATCCCGCGGCGTGTGGCTGCCCGCCTACCGCGTGGCGGTCGAGGCGCAGCCCATCGGTGGTGTCGATGACGACGCCTCGGGCCTGACCTTCAGCGGGCGCACCGGCACCTTGTTCGCGGTGATCAACTCGCCGCCGCAGATCGTCGAGCTCGACACCGACGGTCAGGTGCTGCGCCACATTGCGCTGCACGGCGCAAAAGACCCGGAAGGCATCACCCACGTGCGCGACGATGTCTTCGTCATCACCGACGAGCGCGAACACCAGCTCTACCGCATCCGCATCGGCCCCGACACCGAGGCTGTGGATCTGACCGATGCGCCGCGCCTCGGTCTGGCGCTCAAGGCGCGCTGGAATCGCGGGCTCGAGGGCGTGTCGTGGGACAGCGCCAACCACCGCCTCTACGTCACGCAGGAAAAGGCCCCGTTGCGCGTGCTCGCCGTCTCCGGCCTCAAGGAGATTCTCGACGGCACGGCCTTCGACCTGCAAATCGTCGAATGGCGCCCGTCGAGCTTCGCCGGCCTGTTCCTGCGCGACCTGTCGGCGCTCAGCCTGCACGAGGCCACCGGCAACCTGCTGCTGCTCAGCGACGAATCGGCCCTGATCGTTGAATACGACGCCGACGGCCGTCCGCGCAGCATGTTGCCGATGTGGAGTGGCTGGCACGGCCTGAGCGCGCGCGTGCCACAGGCCGAAGGGCTGGCCGTAGGGCCCGACGGCGCCATCTACGTGCTCTCCGAGCCCAATCTGTTCTACCGTTTCGAGCGCGAGACCAAGGCCGCGTGGGCGCAGTAGCGCTTGCCGCTCATGCAACTTGTGGTTTCGTCGCTTTCGCTCAAACCCTTTCCGCGCCTGCTGCCTTCTGCACCGACATGCGCCGATCCGCGTGGTCCAGCGCCAGATCGGCGATCGTCTTCAACACCACGAAACCCGTCAGCATCAGCACGCCGCCGTCGAGCGCGCTCGCCAGTCCGATTCCCAGGTGCATCGGCACGATGCGCACATAGGGCAGGAACATCAGCGTGCCCAGGTTCGGGCGCCCCTGCAGGTCCGCCGCATGCTGCGCCTCGAAGGTCTGGCGCTGCGAGAACAGGAAAGACAAGCCGCAGCCGGCCAGCGCCAGCAATTCGATCGGCGCGGTAACCGCATGCTCGCTGACGAGAAACATCAGGTAGGCCGCATGGAACACCCCGAAATGCAGCGCGAAGAAGCGCGCCGTCGATCGCTTGCCCGCTTCCGTCTCCGGCACCGGCTGCTTGTTCGACGTAAGCCCCTTGGTCGTGAAATCGCGCAGCGACATCATGCGCCGGTAGGCATACACGCCGATGATCACGCTCTGAATCCAGAACGGCCACATCAGCCACCCGATGTCCCACCCCAACGCCACCGCCAGGCCGAGCGTCGCGGCGTTGGCGAGAATCAGGTTGCGGGCGGATGGGGTCATCGCGTGTCTCGACGAAGGCATGCAGGATCAAGGGGCCGGTAGCGTCGCAAGGCCTGGTCGGGAATTTATACCCGAACAGCGAGTCGATCTATGAGGCCGAACGAGATATATGGATTCCAGACCACCCTGCAGTAGTTGTTCGGCACCCTGCTAGACTGAATTTTGCGCCCTTTCCCGTGTGGAGCTTGTCATGGACATCGATCTCGCCGTTTTCCGCCTCAATGCCCTCAGCACGCTCGTTGCCGGCGGTGGGGCAGGCGGGCAGGGCAATTCGGGCAACACCGACTTCCTCAGCACGCTGCTGAACTCGCAGAACGCGCTCGCGGGCGCAGCCACGGGCGGTGCGGCGCAAGGCCTGTTGGGTGGTGAGTCGGCACGTGCAACGTCCGTGCTCGCGCAACTGGAATCGAGCAACGCCTCCTTCCTGCGCCACTACAACGCCCGCGTTTCCGAGATCGGTGACGAGGCCCAGGTGCTGACGCAGTTGCGTGCCCGCGTGGCCGAGCTGGGCGCGGCGAGCCAGGGGCTGGCCAGCCTCAACCCATCGAGTGCCGACGCCGACATCAAGTCCGCGCTGCAATCCTTCGTCACCCGCTACAACGCCTGGGATGCCGAGTTCGACCCGTACTTCGAGCGAGGCGGCACACTGGAAGGCAGCCGGGCCGGCGAGATCGTCCGCTTCTCGCTGCGTCGCGAAGTCGGCTCCATCTTCCACGGCGCCGGCAACGGCGGCTTCGAGCAGGGCCTGACCGACATGGGCGTGCAGGTCACGCCGGACGGTCAGCTCAAGCTCGACGAAGCCGCCTTCGACGCCGCACTCGGCGCCAACCGGACCGCCGCCGTGCAAACCCTCAACAACGTCGCCACCGCCTTCGGCGACGCTGCCGAAATGCTCGCCTCCGACGGCCATCTGCTCGACCGGCGCATCGACAACGCCGCAAGTGCCGTCAACTGGGCAGCCAGCTATCAAGACACCCTGGAAGCCGAGTTTGGCCCCGGCGCGATCAGCAACCGCCTGCGCTGATCGCTTTGAAATGC
>JACESY010000052.1 GCA_013911595.1 Azoarcus sp. | reverse complement strand
ACATCGCGCGCCTGCGCGAGCGACTGGAGTGCGAACACGATTCCATGCACCGGCTCGCTCAGCCGGCCTGGGCCCGTCTGGCAAGCGGCTTTCATCTGCAGGTGGCGAAGCTCGCCGGCAATGGCGTGCTGGAAGGCTACCTGCACGAGCTGATTTCGCGCTGCGCGCTGGTGGTGTCGTTGTACGAGCCGCCCGGCAACGCCAGTTGCGAGCACGCGGAGCACGCGCGCATCGTCGACGCGATCGAGCGGCGCGATGCAGCCACCGCGGTGGCGCTGATGCAAGAGCATCTGGATGCGCTGGAACGTCACATCTGCATCGACCGCTCCGGCGAGGCGGCGAGCCTGGCGCGCATGCTGGGTCTGGACGAGACGCACGGCTGACGTGAAAACGGGCGCCGAGGAGGCACCCGTTTTCAGATGGCGAGTGCAGCCGTCAGAACACGTGGCGCACACCCAGCACCAGGCCCTGGCTGCTGCGGCCGAAGTTGTCATCGATGCGCAGCCCCGGCAGCGCTCCGGACCCCGCCGCATCGTTGTTGTCGACGTGGCGGTATCCGGCGTAGGCCGTCGTGCGGCGCGACATCGCGTGCGTATAGGCCAGTGTCCACACCTTGACGTCCTCGTCCGAATATTCGGCGTTGAGTCGTGAGTAGCCGGCAAGGATGGAGCCAGCCTGGTTGATCGGCACCAGCCCCGACACCTGCCAGATGCGGTCGCGCCAGTTGTCCGTGCCCAGTCCCGAGAACGACGCGCCGCTACGAATCTCCTGCCACGATGCGGCCAGTTCGGCCGGGCCGAAGTCGTAGCGACCTCCCATATACCATTCGCGCTTGTCGAGCTGGCGCCCGTCGAAGCCTATGAAGGTGAAGCGCGTGCTTTCGGTGTGATGGTAGGCGACGCCCAGCGTCAACGGGCCGTTTCGCCAGGTCCCGCCGAGCCCGTAGAAGTTGCCTGCACGGCGGTTGCCCAGAGCGTTGGACTGGTCGGGGTGCTCGCCGAAGGCGTACATCGCCTCGAAGCGCAGACCACCGAAGTCGCGCGTGCGGTAGAACAGCGCATTGTCTAAGCGGCCACCGCTGCCACCCTGGATGGTCGCCGCGGTACTCACTGGATACACGGTGTCCTGGTAGTTGACGCCCTGCGTGAGCAGTACCGGCGACAGGGCCGCCGAACTGGCGAAGGGGTCGATTGCGCCCGAAACATTATGGCCTGGCGAATACTGGCGGCCGACGCCGAGAAAGCCGAAGCCGCCCTCCAGGCCGACCCAGGACTGACGCGCGCCGGTGATGCCGTTACCGGTGTCGGTGTTGAGGCCATACTCGAGCGTAAACAGGACCTTCACGCCATTGCCGAGGTCCTCGGTGCCGCGAAAGCCGATACGCGAGGCCGACAGGCCGCCGGACTGCACGCCACGAAAGCGGCTGTCGCCGATCTTTGCGGTGCTCACGTTGGCGTCGATGACGCCATAGAGCGTGATGTTCGACTGCGCGAACGCGCTCGCCGTACCGAGGGCGGCGAGCGATAGCGCGACGATCTTCGTGAACATTGAAAACTCCTCGATACATCCTTGGACGGCGTGATTGGATCAAGGTCGCGCTGTCCAATTTCGGTTTGTTACGAATTGTCCGACCGGGGGGCGCCGGGTGTCATTCCGACGTCTGTAAGCAAGTGTACGAATCGGGAGAAGCCGCTCGTTGCGCGGTTTCCGGGCGTTGCAAAAGCGCCACGCAGGACGGGCGGCCGCAGTCGGCGCGCGCCACCGACGCAATGTGCTCCAGCGAACCGACGCCATGGGCATTGCAATCCAGACTCGTGTCCGCACCACCGTCGCTCTGCCAGAGTCGTCGGTGTGCAATTTGCGTGCAAGTGCCAGGAGAAGATCATGAACAAGGATCAGGTGAAAGGTCGGATAGACGAGGCCGCCGGCGGGGTCACCGAGGCCACGGGCAAGCTCGTTGGCGACGACGAGCTCGAGTCCAAGGGCGTCGTCCGCAAGTGGAGCGGGAAAATCCGCTCCAAGGTCGGTGATCTGCGCAATCGCTTCAGCAAGAAGGGCGACTGAGATGGCCGACGAACACACGGATGTGACCCCGCGCAGCGAGCCTTGTCGCGTCCTGCCGTTTCCCGGCTCGTCGCGCAAGGTGTCCCCGTCCCCGGCTACGGTCGCAGCGGATACGGGTTGCGACATTTCATACCTGCTGCACCCGCCCCGTTCGTCGGCGAACGACTCGCCTGCGCGAACGGCGCTGAGCGGGTGGGAGGACGAAGGGGGCCAGCTGCTGGCCGGTTCGCCCGTGCCAAGCGCCACCGACCCCGCCGTGCACTTTCGCCGGGTGAGCCTGCGCTGGCCGCCGGGATCCGATGCGCATGTGTGTGCGTCGGCGTACAGACCACGGCAATCGCGCCGAGCATGCTCGATTCCAGCGGGGTAATGCGGCGCCGCCGGTGCCCGCTTCGGGATGGGGCGCAGATTGGCAACCATTCAGCCCCGCACCGTGTCCATCAAGGAGTTCCAGTCATGAAAAACCCTTCCCGATATCTGATGCCGATCCTGATCGCTTCGGCCGTGGCGCTGACGGCGGCCTGCTCCACTTCCGCAGGTCCCAAGCAAACGGCCGGCGAGTACTTCGATGACAGCATGCTGACCACCAAGGTCAAGGCCGCGATCTTTGACGATCCGGTGCTGCGCGTGACCGACGTGACCGTCGAGACCTATGACGGTGTGGTGCAGCTTTCCGGCTTCGTCAATTCTCGCTCCGACATCAATCGGGCCGTTGAAATCGCGCGTGGCGTCGAGGGCGTCAAGGACGTGCGCAACGACATGCGTCGCAAGTAACCGACACGCCCACGCTCCCGCCCATGACCGCTCGCCCAGTTGCGGCCGGTCACGGGCGCTGGCGTCGGCCGACGCATATCCGGTCAATACGCGGGTAGAGGGGCTGCAAACCATGCACCCCTGTGCCTGCTCTGTGGCCCGCAGGGCCGCAACACAGGAGCGCACGCCATGCTCTATTACACGGTTGTCTTCCTGGTCGTCGCGCTGGTCGCCGGCTTGCTCGGATTCACCGGCCTTGCGGCCGGTGCGGTCGACATTGCGCGCGTGCTGTTTTTCATCTTCGTCGTCCTGTTCGTTGCGTCCCTGATCCTGGGCCTGATGCGGCGCCGTTGAGCTTCGAACTCTCGGAGGCGCCGCGTTCGTTGTCACGATGATGCCGCCATGCAGGCGGCGGATTCGTTCTGCGCGACTTCCAGTTCAAGCGTATGGACCTGAAAGTGTGTCAGCGTTGCCGTGCCGAAGGTATTGCTGATCGGTACGTCCGCGGCATCACGACCGCGGGCGATCAGGACCCGGCCGATGCGCGGCGTGTTGTTCCTCGCGTCGAAGGTGTACCAGCGATCCCCGAGATAGGCCTCGAACCAGCCGGCAAAATCCATCACGTCGTACGGTGGTGGCATGCCCATGTCTCCCAGATAGCCCGTGCAGTAGCGAGCGGGAATGTTCATGCAGCGGCACAAGGTGATCGCCAGATGTGCGAAGTCGCGGCACACGCCGACTCGCTCCTGATGGGTTTCCCACGCCGTGCGGGTCGACCGGGCATGGGCGTAGCCGAATTCGACATGCTGGTGCACATAGTCGCAGACCGCCTGAACCCGTCCCCATCCCTCCGGCGCGGCGCCGAACAGCGTCCACGCGAGCTCGGACAGGCGATCGGTCTCGCAGTAGCGACTTCCCCGCAGGAAGGGCAAGACGTCGATCGGGAGCATTTCCGGGGGTACCTGTCGTGCATCCGGCCGGACCGTGTCGGGGATGCCGCAGTCGCTGATCACCGCATCGCTGGACAGCCGCAGCCGTCCGACCGGGGCGGTAAGACGGGCGCAACAGTTGCCGAAATCTCCAGAGAAGCGCGATACGAGCAGCGGCGGATCGGTGACGATTCGGTCCGTTTTGACGAGATCCGACATTCTCGACGAATGGACGTTGAGCGTTAGGATCATCGGGGTCGGGCGGGGGCAGTCGTACTCCAGTTCGTAGCCGATGCGGATCTTCATGCGAATGCTCCTCTTTGGGCCGAATCCGGTGAGCCCGTGGTGCATGGAGTTGCCGCCACGGTTCCGGAAATGGATGCCCTCAGCGATTCAGCGAGGGCGGCATGCAGGGCGCGAACGCCCCCGTTCAGGTGTTGTTGATTCGCCTCCAGCTCGATGCCGACATAGACATCGGCGAGAAGGCGGGTGCGTAGCCAGGTAGTGAGTCCGTCGTTGTTGCCGCGATACGGGTAGTTGCGACGCACGCGCAGGCCCGGCGCCGCCGTTTCGAGAGCGTGTTTCCAGTCGGCGCACAGCGCCTTCTCGGAGATGCGGGCAGGGTCGTAGAGCAGGCCGATATCCGCCGTGCGGACGCGGCCGTGCAGTTGTGGGGTAAAACTGTGGCAGGACACGTGGATCACCCTGCCCGATTCGGCAATGGCCTTGCGCATCAGTCTCTCGGCCCGTTCGCGGTAGGGCCGGTGGTGACGATCGACGATGCGCTGCCGTTGCGCCATCGGCAGTTCGCGAACGACCGAAGCATGCGCGGCCCGGTGGTTGGCCGAGCGGTTGAGATCGACCAGAAGCCGGCTGGTCGTGGCGGCAAGCAAGGGCGCATGCAGGGCAGCGGCCAGGGTCTGGGCCATGAGCAGGGCGCCGGCATCGAAGCCGCGATGGCTGTCCAGCGTCTCGCGCTGCGTCTCGAACAGGGCGCGGTAGGCCATGGGGATGCGATTGCCTCCATGTTCGCAGGTGATCACGATGGCAGGGCTGCCCGGCTCGAGACGCGGGAGCTTACTGGTCATGCCGGCTCCCATTCCAGATTCGGCAGGCGGTCGAAGACCTCCCGCGTACTCGTGCTCCACTGTTCGCTGAGCGCGCGGAAATAGGCGTCGCCGGGATCGAGTCGCCGGCGCATGCTCAACGCCAGGCTGTCGCGGCGATAGCAGATCAGGTCGATCGGCATGCCCACCGACAGATTGCTGCGCATCGTGGAATCGAAGGAGACGAGCACGCACTTGGTCGCGTCTTCGAGCGAGGTCGAATCGGTAATCGCCCAATCGATGATCGGCTTGCCGTATTTGGTCTCGCCGGTCTGCAGATAGGGCGTCGCCGTGCCCGCCTCGATGAAGTTGCCTTCGGCATAGATGCGGAACAGCCTTGGCGGCTCGCCCCGGATCTGCCCGCCGAGGATGAACGAGGCGTTGAAGCCGCCCCCGCTTTCTTCAAGGTGGTAGCTGTCGCGCTGATTGACGGCGCGCATTGCGTCGGAAACCAGCATTGCGGTGTCGAACATCGACCTCGCCTCCCACAGACTGCGTTCGCCCTTGCGTGAGCAACGCTGCCTCAGGATGCTGATGACGGCCTGCGTGCCCGCCAGACTGCCGGAACTGAGCAACACGATGACGCGGTCGCCGGGGCGTTCGAAGACACTGAGCTTGCAGAAGCTGGCGAAATCGTCGACCCCCGCATGCGTGCGCGAATCGGACGCGAAGATCATGCCGGCGTCGAGCATCACGCCCACGCAATACGTCATCGTGACGTGCCCGCGAAGTCGCTGAAAGCGCGCGTCCAGGGCATCATGTCGGCAATGCCTGTGTCGTGTTCGGTCATCGGTTTCTCCTGACGTGGTGTCGCCGGCACTTGGCCGGCGACACCATGGGCTTGCCCGGTTGCCGTCAATCCTTCGCTGCGGGGTCTTCGCCTGTCTGGCATGCAGTCAGTGCGACGATCGCGGCGCCCGAGACGAGGACCGAGCGACTGATCTCATGCAGGCTGATGGTTCGCAGCAGCAGTCGTTCGTGATCGGCGACCACGATGAGCGACGCTGCGGGCACGGTCTCGAAGGCGCCGTTCAATCCCCGACCTCATGGCCGACGACCCCACCGACGGCGGCTCCGCCGATGGTGCCGATGGCACTGCCGCCGGTCAGTACTGCACCGCCGATGGCGCCCACGCCGGCACCCACAGCGGTGCTCTTGTCCTGTGACGACATGCCCCCGCACGCGCTCAGGCCGGTGACGGCCAGCGCGGCAAGCATGCCCACGGTGTATCGTTGAAGCGTTTTCATGATGTTGCCTCTGTCGACTGGTGTTCGGCCCAGGACACGGGCCGTGCCGGTGGGTCGGGGCAGGTGCCCGCGATGCCGGCCGAACCCGGAACGGGCGGCGCAGCGCGCGCGGCACCTGCCCCGGCCGGTCGTCAGCCGGTTCGGGTCATGGATGCCGCGTCGTGCCGGCTTTGCGTATCCGGTATGCGCATGCTGGTGCACGCGCGCAGGCGCGTCTGTCTGTTGGCGTACATTGGCGAGGCTTGGGGAATTGACCGCCGCGGCAGCTGGCCGAGGCCGTGGCGGTGATCGCATATTTCAGTTGCACCGTCGAGGTGCTGACCGGTCTGCAGAAAGTGCTTACACTGACCCAGATCATCTGTCCGGCGAACGATCATGTCGCGAGTCTTCGCTCCCGTTTTTCCGTCACCGGCCCTCGGGCCGGTGAGGCTGCCATGCATCGCGTGATCGATCTGCTGACCTCGGGCGTGCACGACGCCAAGAACCAGCTCTTCATCGCCGAATCTGCGGTCGTGCGCGCCGAGGCCGAGCACGGTATCGCGCTCGACGACGCGCGCTTCGCAATTGAGCACGCCGCGCGTCGCCTGCAACGTGCGTTGACGGCCTACCGTTGCGAGCGCGAACTGCTCGCGCTCGACGTCGGCATGGTCCATGTGGTCGACCTGCTCGACGAGGCGAGCCTGGTCAGCGGGAACCATCTGCGCAAGGGCGGGATCGCGCTGGAAGTTGCGTGCCTGCCCGAGCTGCCGCCCTGGCCGATGGATCGCGAGCTGATGCTCGACGTGCTGTCGAACGCGCTGCACAACGCTTCGCGTTTCGCGCGCTCGAGCGTGCGTCTGTCGGCCACCCGTGACGCGGCTGCGCTGGTGCTGTCGGTCGAAGACGACGGCCCCGGTTTCGACACCCTCGATGCCGACGAGATGGCGCGACGCGGTCTGGGCCTGTTCGTCGCGCGCGAGATCGTGCGCCAGCACCATCGCGCCGAAGTGGTCGGGCGGCTCGAGCTGGACAACGGCGGTGCCCTGGGTGGCGCGGTCTTCAGGTTGGTACTGCCATGAATGATCCGGGGCGTCAGCGCTACGGCAAGCTGCGCTTTCTGGTCATCGACGACCAGCCGGCCGCACGCGACGGCCTGCGTACCTGCGCGCAGACCATGGGCGCGTTCTCGGTGGAATTCTCGAGCGGCTACAAGGAGGCCATCGCGCGCGTGCGCCGCGCCGTGCCCGACGTGATCCTGTGCGACTACAACCTTGGAGAGAAGCGCAACGGCCAGCACCTGCTTGAGGAAATGCGCCGCGACGACCTGCTGCCCGAGGAATCGGTGTTCATCATGGTGACCGCCGAGAAGGCCTACGAGAACGTGGTTGCCACGGTGGAGCTGGGTCCGGACGACTACATCATCAAGCCGTTTTCGCCGGATCGACTGAAGTTCCGCCTGGACCGCGCGCTTACCCGCAAGCACTTCTTTCGCCCACTGTTCGAGGCCAAGCGCGAGCGCGACTTCGATGCCGCCAACGCCTTCATCGAGCGTCATCTGGACAGCGAAGAGGGCAAGCCCTACCGCTTCGACCTGATGCGCCAGCGCGCGGAGTTGCGACTGGCGCAGGGCGACGCCGAGGGTGCGCAGCAGGCCTACCGCGACATCCTCGAACTGCATCCCTTTCCATGGGCGCGCGCAGGTCTGGCGCGCACGCTGCTGCAGCAGAATCGGCTCGCCGAGGCGCGCGAACTGGTCGACGGTGTGGTCGAGCAGGCACCGCTGTACTTCGAGGCCTTCGATCTGAAGGCCAAGATCTGCATGGAAATGGGGGATCACGCAGAAGCGCAGCGTACGGTCGAGGATGCCTCGCGGCGCAGTGTGCGCAACCATGCGCGTAAACGCCTGCTGGCCGATGTGGCCCTGCGCAACGGTGACGCCGAGACCGCGCGCCAGGCCATCGCCGACGTGCTCGAGATTGACGTGCTGGGTGAGCCGCCTTCGCTCGCCGACCGCTTGATGCTGGTGCGCACCCACCTCGAAGCCGGCGACACGCTCGCCGCCGAGCAGGCGATGCAGACCATCCTGCCGGTGGAACTGGAGACAGCGGAACTCGATGACAAGACCAGCCACATTGCGCTGGGCGCGCGACTCGACGCCGACGGCGGGGCCGCGCGCTTTGCCGCGCGCAGCGCAGGCATGGTCGCGGCCGAACTGGGACTGAGCGCGAGCGTCGATGTGGTGCTTGCCGCGATCGCGCTGGGCGACGCCGATACCGCGCGTTCGGTGTCGTGGAGGCTGTTCGAGAAGGGCACGATCCGGCCGGTTTTCGCGCAGTTGCGCGAGGCGTTTGCGGCGGGCGGCCTGGAGAACGATTTCCGCGACATGCAGAAACGTGCCGCGCTCGAGCGCATTGCCTCGGCCAAGCCGGCAGCCGAGGCGTCTGCGGACGCGCCGGTGGCGCACGACACGAGCGCACCGCAGGGCGCCCCAGAGGTGGACGAAGGCGTCGATGCGCAAACGGTCGAGACGCCCCCCGCCGGGGGGCGTCCGGCGGACTGACTCAGTCGGAGGCGACGTCCACGTGGACGCGGCCGATGCCTTCGAATGACGCTTCAATGCGCTCGCCCGGCTGCGCCACATGAAGTCCCGTCCAGGTGCCCGATGCAATCAGGTCGCCGGCGCGCAGTTCTGCGCCGCGCGAGGCGACATGGCCGGCCAGCCACGGCAGGATCGCCACCGGGGTTCCCAGTGCGTGTCCTCCGTGGCGGCGCAGCGTCTCCTCGCCGTCAACGCTCAGCACGACTTGCGTCTTGGCGAAGGACTCCTGCCAGCCGCCGTCGATGCCCGTGCCGAGGAGGAGGCGGCCGTGCATCTGCTGGTCGGCCAGCAGGAAGGTGCGCGGCAGGGTGTTCCAGTCCGCTGCCCGCACGTCGAAAACTTCGATGGCGGCGAAGATGCCGTCGATCGCGGCAGCCGCCTGCGCCTCGTCGGCGCCGGCCGGCAGCGCACGGCCCAGGCGCAGCACCAGTTCCACCTCGATGCCGATGAGGGTGTGAAAGACGTCCGGGCGCAGCGTCTGAGGCGCGTCGACGATGAAAGCATCGGGTACCGGCGCGGCGGTGGGAGGCCTCGAGGCGATCTTCCAGGCGCGCGCGCGGCCTGCCGGGAACCAGCCCAGCGCCGCGCCCACGGCGTCCTGGATGGCGTAGGCCGCAGCGTCGTCGGGCGGCGCCAGGCGCGTGGCCTCGAGCGCGGTGAGCGCGCGGCCATCGCGCCAGGCGTCGGCCAGCTTCGCGGCCAGTTCCAGGCTGCGCGGCGGCAGTGCGCTCATCGGCTCTCCCCGCGCACCTTGGGGCGGGCCGGCTGGGGCAGCGCGCAGCGCAGGAACTCGCCGCGTCCGGCGTGGCCGAGGTATTCACCGTCGCGCCACACGGGGGCGCCGCGCGACAGCGTGAGCGCCGGCCAGGCCGATACCGGGATGCCCTCATAGGGGGTGTAATCGACTTCGTGGTGCAGATCGGTGTTGCGGATCACGCGCTCCAGGCCGGTGTCCCAGATCGTCAGGTCCGCGTCGGCGCCGACCGCGATCGAGCCCTTCTTCGGATACAGGCCGTACATCTTGGCCACGTTGGTCGAGGTCAGCGCGACGAACTGGCAGATGTCGAGCCGGCCCGACAGCACGCCGTGCGTGAACAGCAGCGGAAGTCGCGTCTCGAGCCCCGGGATGCCGTTGGGGATCTGGTCGAAGCTCGCATCCGGGCCGGCCGCCTTCTTGCCGCTCGGGCCGTCGAACTTGAACGGTGCGTGGTCCGACGAGAACACCTGGAACACGCCCGATTCGAGCCCGTTCCACACCACTTGCTGGTTGGCCTTGTCGCGCGGCGGCGGGCTGCAGATGCACTTGGCGCCGTGATGCTCGTGTTCGTCGTCTTCCAGCCCCAGGTCGTCGGCGGTCAGGAACAGGTATTGCGGGCAGGTCTCGCCGTAGATGCGCAGGCCGTTGTTCTGCGCCCACTGGATCTGCTCGATGGCCTCGCGCCCCGATACATGCACAATCAGGATCGGCACGTCGACCAGCTCGGCGTAGGAGATCGCGCGGTGCGTGGCCTCGCGCTCGACCAGCATCGGACGCGCCTGGGCGTGAAATCGTGGCGCGGTCTTGCCCGCCTTGAGCAGGCGTTCGGTGAGCCACGCGATGCAGTCGATGTTCTCGGCGTGCACCATGACCATTGCGCCTTCCTCGCGCGCCACAGCGAGCACGTCGATGATCTCGCGATCGTCGAGCTTCAGATCGTCGTAGGTCATGTAGATCTTGAACGAGGTGTAGCCCTCGCGGATCAGCTCCGGCAGCTCGCGGTTCAACACGTCCGGCGTGGGGTCCGACACGATCAGATGGAAGGCGTAGTCGATGGTCGCTTTTCCGTCCGCGCGGCGGTGGTAGTCGTCCACCGCTGCACGCAGGCTCTGGCCCTTGAACTGGCAGGCGAACGGCAGCACCGTGGTGGTGCCGCCGCAGGCCGCCGAGCGCGTGCCGGAGAGGAAGTCGTCGGCCATCACCGAGTTGTCGCCCATCGGCTGGTCAAGGTGGCAGTGGCCGTCGATGCCGCCCGGCAGCACCCAGCGCCCGGCTGCATCGATCTCCTCGCGCCCGGTCGGCAAGCCCTTGCCGAGTGCGGCGATCTTCCCGTCCTTGATGCCGATGTCGGCGTCGAACACGTCGGCGGCCGTCGCGCAGTGCGCGTTGCGGATCACCAGATCGAAATCGTTCATCACTTCACCTCCTGGAACATCCGGCCCCAGCCCGTGACGCGAGCCGGGTCGTGGCCGGTCATGCGCAGCATCGACCAGACCACCGTGGATACGGTGTCGAAGACCGGGATACCGAGTTCGGCCTCCCATTGCGGCACGAGGTGCGCAGCGCGCAGGTTCGTGCAGTAGGTGGCGATGGCGTCCGGTTTGGCGGCAGCCACTTCACGTACCTGGCGCGTCAGCGTCTCGGCGCCGACCTCCGAGAAGGCGAAGTTCTCGGAGATGTCCAGCCGGCTGTCGGCGACACATTCGAAGCCTTCGCGCGCGTAGTTGGCGACGATGCGCTGCTGCACGTCGGCGGTGTAGGGCGACACCAGACCAAAGCGGCGGCGGCCGGCGCGTTCGAGGATTTCGTTGAGCGCGAGGATGGAGGTCGTCGCACGAATGCCGGTGGCCTCCTCGATGCGCGCACATAGCTGGCGATCCTGCTCGAAGCCCATCCAGCCGGCGGCCGTGCCGCTCCAGCCGATCACGTCTACGCGCGCGTCGGCGAGCAGTTGCGCGGCGGCGAGGATCTTGGAGTCGTCGAACTGGCCGAGTGCGGCCTCGTCGAGCGTGATGCGCGTGACCGTGAAGCGCGAGAAGTGCGCACTGACGCCGGGGAGGCCGGCGACCAGCGCCGAGGTCAGCGGCTCGAGCGCGGTGTTCGAAGACGGCGTGAGCACGCCGAGCAGGGTTCGTTTGTCGGGCATTGCACTGGCTCCTTCGGGCGACCGCGAAGCGTCGGTCCTACGACTTCGCTTTACGGTGCCGGATCAGGTGTGTTCCTGGTCGAACTGTATACAACAAAAATCACAAAATAAACATTCTTTGTCCTCTGGGTGCGCTGTCGTTATCGCCGAATGCCGCGATGTCTTGCCCGGATCAGCGCGGCTCTGTGGGCTCGGGCGGTGACTCGAACGCGAGCGATCTGCAGTCTGAAATGCACGATTCCCTTGCGGAACAGGGAGGGTTTGGAATGATTCAACGCACCAAAATGAGTTGTTTACACGGACAATCTGCACACCTATAGTGCGAAACGTGCGTTCAACATTGTGTGCAAAAGTTTGAGAAAGTGGATCGTGTGACGTTTCGGCGTCGCACTGAATCCATGCAGAACGCGCGCCGTTACTGCGAAAGCCCTGGTTTGCGCCGCCGGCGGTGCACGTCGCTGGCACGGAGATTGCGCCGTTGGTCAGGCAGAGCCGGCAATGCCTGACCGCGCCGGCCTTCGCAGCGTGTTGATCCAACCATCCAGGAGGAAACCATGAAGCAGACTACCCGCCGCATCACCCGACTCGCCGCCGCGCTCGCTTGTGGCGCCTTCATCGCGACCGCTGCCCACGCCACGCAGAACCTGCGCGTTGCGGGCAACTTCGCGCAGAACGTCAAGCACGTGGCGGTCGAGACCGAATTCTTCGAGCAACTCAAGGACAAGTCCGGCGTCGACGTCGCCGTCAACTACAACCCGATGGATGTGGTCGGCGTGCGTGCGCCGGACGCGCTGCGCATGCTGCGCTCGGGTGCCTTCGACATCATGTCGGTGCAGATCGGCATGGCCTCGCGCGACGACCCCTTCTTCGAAGGCATCGACGTGGTCGGGGTGGCGACCGACATGGATACCCTCAAGACGGCCGTCGAAGCCTATCGCGAAGTCTTCGACGAGCGTTTGCAGAAGCGATTCAACGCCAAGGTGCTGACGCTGTGGCCGTTCGGTCCGCAAGTGTTCCTGTGCAACGCCGAGGTCAATTCCCTGGACGACCTGCAGGGCCTGCGCGTGCGCAGTTTCACGCCGACTATGTCGGCGCTGCTCGAGCACTTCGGCGCGAATCCGGTGACGCTGCAGTTCAGCGAGGTATACACGGCGCTGCAGCGCGGCGTGGCCTCCTGCGGTGTGACTTCGCCGACTTCGTCGAACTCCGGAAGCTGGCCCGAGGTGACGACCCACTTCCTGCCGATCGCGGTGTCCGGTTCGGTGCAGGGCCACTTCATGAATCTCGACGCCTGGAACCGCTTCAGCCCCGAGGAACAGGCCAAGCTCGAGGCGGGCTTCCGGGAGCTGGAAGAGGCGATGTGGAACGTCGCGCTGACCGCCAACGGCGACGCAGCCAACTGCAGCACCGGGCAGGAGCCGTGCAATGACCACAAGAAGTTCTCGATGAAGATGGTCGAGGTCGCGGATTCGGATCGCGAGCGCGTGAAGGCC
This sequence comes from Azoarcus sp., assembly GCA_013911595.1. GTDB lineage: Bacteria > Pseudomonadota > Gammaproteobacteria > Burkholderiales > Rhodocyclaceae > Pseudazoarcus. The sequence continues at coordinate 4,054 of JACESY010000052.1, read as the reverse complement.
GCCGCTCAGGAAGTGACGCTGCCGATCTGGGCCAAGTCGTGCAACGCGGTCGATCCGACGTGTTCGCAGACCTGGAACGATACGGTCGGCAAGGCCCTGGGCATCACCATCGAGTGATTGCATGAAACCGGCGCGGCGGGCCGTTTCGCGGCCCGCCGCTGCAGGAGGCTCTGTAATGAATCGCAATCCCGTCGAACGCTGGTGCGCACCGGTCGTTCGTGTCTTCTCGCTTGCAGCCGGCTACGCGGTACTCGCGATCACTCTGGTGATCGGGCTGGAAATCCTGTTGCGCCGTTTGTTCGGCTTTTCGCTGCAGGGTGCAGACGAATACGGTGGCTATATGCTCGCCACGGTCACCGCCGTCGGCGCGGCCTACGCGCTGCTCGAGCGCGGCCACACCCGCATCGAGATCCTGATGGAGCACCTGCCGCAGTCTCTGCGTGCCGTGCTCAATACCGTCTCGGCCGTGTTCATGGCTGTGATGGCTGTCTTCCTGGCCTGGCGCGCCACCGTCGCGATGCTCGAGAGCGTCGAGTACGGCAGCCTGTCGGGCACGCCGCTGATGACGCCGCTGTGGATGCCGCAGGCGGTGTGGGTGGTCGGCATGGTGTTGTTCGCCGTTGTCGCCAGCGTGACCGCCTTGCACTGTCTGCGTCTGGTCTTCGGCGAATGGCGCGCGATCAATCGCTGGTACGGCATTCGCACGCTCAGCGAGGAGCTTGAGGAAGTGCGCGCCGACAAGCGTGTCGCCGCGGAGGGCGAACGATGATTACCGTCACCGAAGCCTTCGTGGGTTTCTTCATCATGCTCGGGCTCATGCTCATCGGCCTGCCGGTGGCCGGCGCGCTGTTTGCGGTCGCCATCCTCGGCGCTTTCCTGTATCTGGGCACGCCGACGCTGATGATGTTCGGCAACCAGATGTGGAGCATCCTGCACGACTTCGTGCTCACCGCGATCCCGATGTTCATCCTGCTCGGCGAGATCCTGGTGCGCAGTGGCATCACCGACCGCATGTACAACGCGCTGTCGGACTGGATGCGGCGCTGGCCGGGCGGGCTGTTGCACACCAACATCGGCGCCTGCGGCCTGTTCTCGGCCGTGTCGGGTTCGTCCGTGGCCACTGCCGCGACGATTGGCACCGTGGCATTGCCGTCGATGAAGCAGCACGGCTACTCCGAACGTCTCGCGCTGGGCACGATCGCCGCTGGCGCGACGCTGGGCATCCTGATTCCGCCATCGATCAACATGATCATCTACGGCTCGATGTCGAACACCTCCATCGGTCGGCTGTTTCTCGCCGCGATCGTGCCGGGTGTGCTGCTGATCGCGCTGTTCATGATCTTCGTCGCGGTGATCTGCGTGCTGCGCCCTAAGATGGGCGGCGACGAGATGCCGCCGGTGCCGCTGGCCGAGAAGCTCTCGCGTCTCAAGGACCTGCTGCCGCCGTTGCTGATCTTCGCGCTGGTCATGGGCACCATCTACACCGGCTGGGCCACACCCACCGAATCGGCCGCGGTCGGCGTGATCGCCGCACTGATCCTGGCCGCTGCGCGGCGCCGGCTGAGCATCGCGATGCTCAACGAGTCGGTGCTGGCGGTGGTGCGCATCACGGCGATGATCATGCTCATCGTGCTCGCCGCGCAGTTGTTGTCCTTCGTGATGGGCGTGCTGCGCATCCCGCAGGCAATCACCGGCCTGGTCGCCGACACGGGTGCGACGCAGTTGCAGATCCTGCTGATGCTGATCGTGTTCTACCTGATCCTGGGCTGCTTCCTGGAGACGCTGTCGATGATGATCACGACCATCCCGATCGTGATGCCCATCGTGATCTTCTTCGGGATCGACCCGGTGTGGTTCGGCGTCTTCCTGGTGCTGATGATGGAGATCGCGCTGATCACGCCGCCATTGGGGATGAATCTGTTCATCGTGCAGGGGGTGCGACCCGACGGCGGCTCGGTCATGGATGTGGTTTGGGGGGCGATGCCGTTTACGCTGATCATGCTGTTGATGGTCGCGATCCTCATCGCCTTCCCCCAGGTAGCGCTGTTCGTGCCCGACGTGATGTACGGAAAATGAACCGGCCGCGCCTGATCCGTCCGGCGTACCTTCTCGCCGACGCGGCGGGGGAGGTGCGCGCGGGCTGGTCGGTGCTGGTCGACGGCGATCGCGTCATCGACCTCGGTCCGGATGCGCGGCTCGCGCCCCGTGCGGTCGAAGTGCTGGATCTGCCGGACACGCTGCTGATGCCGGGCCTCGTCAACGCCCATCAGCACGGGCGTGGGATCAGCCAGGTGCTGCTGGGTTACCCGGACGACCGCCTCGAGCCGTGGATCGCGCAGCGTCGCGCGCGCGGTGCGCCGGACGCCGGCGCGCTGACCAGGCTCGCGGCGCTGGATCTGCTCGCCAACGGCACGACTTGTGCCGTGCACGCCAACTACAGCTATGGCAGTGGCGATTACGAGGCCGAGGCGCGCGCGTCCATCGAGGCGTATCTGGACGCGGGCATCCGCGTGACCTTCTGCGTCGGCGCGATGGACCGTGGAGAGCTCGTCTACCCGGGCTACGACGCGCAGGCCTTCGTCGCCGGCCTGCCGTCGTCTGCGGCGCGGTTGGTGCGCCGTGCCGGTCCGCCCGCTTATGCCGGCGATGCCGCAGCGACGATCGCGCTGATGCGTCGATTGCAGGCCGATTACGCGGGCGAATGGCTGCTCACGCTCGCCTACGGGCCGGCCGGGCCACAATGGGTGTCGGACGAGTTGCTCGTCGCGCTCGCGCGCGACGCGGCCGAACATGGTCTGGGCCTGCACCTGCATGCGCTCGAGTCGCCCACCCAGGCCGAGCTTGCGCGCAGCCTCTATCCCCAGGGTGCGATGCGCGCGCTCGCCGGGCTGGGTGCGCTGGGTCTGCGCACGACGCTTGCTCACTGCGTGCATGCCGACGCCGACGACATCGCGTCCCTGGCCGAGTCCGGGGCGAGCGTGGTGCATAACCCCGGTTCCAACCTGCGACTGGCCAACGGCATCGCACCGGTTCCGGAACTGCTCGCGGCTGGCGTTCCGGTGGCGCTGGGCACCGACAACTGCGCGTTGAGCGACGACGAGGATCTGCTCTCCGAGCTGCATCTGGCCGATCTGCTGGCGCGGCGCGGACCGTCGGAAGCCGCGAGCGCGCGGGCGCAGCGGCTGCTCGCCATGGTGACGTCCACCGGTTCGCGCGCGGCCTTCGTCGAGGACCGTTGCGGACGCATCGCGCCCGGCATGCAGGCCGATCTGGTCGCGCTGCGTCTGGCACGCATCGAGGGCGCCTACCGCGATGCCGATACCTCCGTGCTCGAGGCAGTCGCCCAGCGTGCGCGTGGCGCGGATGTGGTGATGACCATGGTCGCTGGCCGGGTTTGTTGGCGCGACGGCGAATGGCCCGGCACCGACGCCGCTGCGGTGCGTGATGCTGCGGCGCGCACCGCGCGGGCTGCGCGAACCGCGGATGCCGCCGAAGCGCCCGCGGCCGCAAGCGCCGTGCGCGAGGGCTTGCGCACGCTCTACGGCTTGCGCTGAGGTTCGCCATGTCGCCCGCATTGGCGCTGCTCGCGCTCAAGCTCACCCTGGTGCCGGCCATCATCTACGCGGTGACGCTGGCCGGGCGGCGCTGGGGTGCGCGGGTGGCGGGCCGGCTGTCGGCCTTTCCGGTCGTGGCCGGCCCGATCCTGCTGTTCGTCGCAATCGAACAGAGCGTGGAGTTCGCCGCCGCCGCCGGGGCGGGCACGGTCGCGGCGATCGCCGCCTTCGCGGCCTATGCGCTGGTCTATTCGTGGCTGGCGACGCGCTTTGCGTGGCCGCCCCGGCGGCGGCGGCGAACTCCACGCTCTGTTCGATTGCGACGAACAGCAGGATCGGGCCGGCCACGACCGGAAAGGCCGACAGCCGGCCCGCCACCCGCGCACCCCAGCGCCGCCCGGCCAGCGTCACCGCGTAGATGATGGCCGGCACCAGGTTGAGCTTGAGCGCGAGCAGCGCCAATGCGGGCGACATGGCGAACCTCAGCGCAAGCCGTAGAG
>JACESY010000051.1 GCA_013911595.1 Azoarcus sp. | reverse complement strand
TCCTTGCGCTGCCGTCCGATGCCGTCGGTGCGGGTGGGTTCGCCCGCGAGGCCTCGCGGCGCGGCGCCGCACCGACGGCATCGGACGGCAGCGCAAGGATCTCGACCCCGCCCTCGACCGAACGGTTGGCCAGCACGATCGCATCGGCACCGAGATCGGCCTTCAGGGCGCGCAGGGCTTCGCGGGCGGTGTTGGCAAAGTAGCGCTTTACGTTCATCCCGGTTCTCCAGACGGTCCGCGCATGTCGCGCAGCATTGGGTCCATTATCGCGAGGCCCCGCAAATCGTTAGGTCCGAATAAGCAGGCTTGTTCCCGTCTATTCCGGCCTTCAGGTGGCGGCACCACCAACCATCGTCGTGACGCGGATCGTGCGCGCCTCGGGCACCTCGGTATTCGCGACGACCTTGAGCGACGGCACGGAACGACGCAGGAAGCGCGACAGCAGCCAGCGCAGTTGCGGCGGCACCAGCAGGACTGGCGGCATGCCCATGTCTTCCATGCGCTGCGCCGCCTCGGCAGTCTGGCGCAGCATCGCGTCGGCCAGCCCGGGCTCGATCGCGCCGCCGTCGCCGCTGGCGCTCATGGCCTGCGTGAGGATGCGCTCCAGCGTTGGTTCAAGCGCGATGACCTGCACCTCGCCGTTGCCCGGGAACAGGCTCTGCACGATCGCGCGGCCCAGGGTCTCGCGCACGCGCGCCGTCAGTTCGGCCGGGTCCTGCGTGCGCGGCGCGTGCTCGGCAAGCACCTCGATGATGCTGCGCATGTCGCGGATGTTGACGCCCTCGTCGAGCAGGTGCTGCAGCACGCGCTGCACCACCGACAACGACAACTGGCCCGGCACCAGATCCTCGATGAGCTTGGGCGACTCCTTGGCGATATGGTCGATCAGTTGCTGCGTCTCCTGACGGCCGAGCAACTCTGCCGCATGGCTCAGCACCAGGTGGTTCAGGTGGGTGGCGATGACGGTGCTCGCGTCGACCACGGTGTAACCCAGTGCGTGAGCCTGTTCGCGCTGTGCGGCCTCGATCCAGTAGGCTGGCAGATCGAAGGCCGGGTCGCGCGTCTCGCGCCCCTGCAAGGGGCCGGACACTCGCCCCGGATTGATCGCAAGATACTGGCCCGGCCAGGCTTCGCCACCCCCGATCTCGACGCCCTTGAGCGCGATGCGGTAGGCGTTGGGCTTGAGTTCGAGGTTGTCACGGATGTGCACCGAGGCCGGCAGGAAACCGACGTCCTGCGCGAACTTCTTGCGCAGGCCGCGGATGCGTCGCAGCAGTTCGCCGTCCTGCCCCTTGTCGACCAGCGGAATCAGGCGGTAGCCCACTTCCAGGCCCAGCACGTCGACCGGCTGCACGTCGTTCCAGCTCGCTTCCTGTGCCTCGGCCGGCGTCGCCTTCGGCGCGGCTGCCTCGCCCGCTTCGACCTCTTCGGCCGATTCGCGGGCAATGATCTGGCGTCGATGCCAGGCGAGGAAGAAGAAGGCGCCGGCGATCAGGATGAACACCAGGTTGGGCATGCCGGGAATCAGCCCGAGCACGCCGATGATGCCGCCGGTCAGCGTCATCACTTGCGGATTCGAAAACACCTGGTTGATCACCAGCCCGCCGACGTCGCCCTCGTCGCCAACACGCGACACGACCAGACCGGCAGCCACCGAGATCACCAACGCCGGAATCTGCGCAACCAGGCCGTCGCCGATGGTCAGCAGCGTGTAGGTCTCGACCGCCTGACCGATCTCCATCTGGTGCTGCATGGTACCGACGAACAGTCCGCCGATGATGTTGATGAGCAGGATCAGGATGCCGGCGATGGCGTCGCCGCGCACGAACTTGGAGGCACCGTCCATCGCGCCGAAGAAGTCCGACTGCTGGGAAACCTCCTTGCGGCGTTGCTTGGCCTGCTCCTCGTTGATGAGGCCGGCGTTCAGGTCCGCGTCGATGGCCATCTGCTTGCCGGGCATCGCGTCCAGCGTGAACCGCGCACTCACCTCGGCGATGCGGCCCGCACCCTTTGTGATGACGACGAAGTTGATCAGCACCAGGATGCCGAACACCACCAGGCCGATCGCGGTGTTGCCGCCGACCAGGAAGAAGCCGAATGCCTCGATGACCTTGCCCGCGGCGTCCGGCCCGGTATGACCCTCGAGCAGCACGATGCGCGTCGAGGCCACGTTGAGCGCGAGACGCAGCAGTGTGGTGACCAGCAGCACGGTCGGAAACACCGAGAAATCCAGCGGTTTCTTGGTGTACATCGCCACCAGCAGCACCATCACCGCCATCGAGATGTTGAAGGTGAAGAACAGGTCGAGTGCGAACGGCGGCAGCGGAAGCACCATCATCGACAGCACGAGGATGATGAAGATCGGGGCGCCGAGCATGCGCAGGTTCTCGGAGCTCGCCAGGGCGCGCAGATTCAGACTGTCATTCATTCATCGACCCCTCGGTGCCGTCGTGTCGGGCATTCGTGCCACTGCCCCCCGGATCCATGCCGCGGGGCACGGACACCCCGGTCGGCACGTCGGGCTTGGTGCCGCCGCGCGCCATCCAGTTGTTGAGTTGATAGACATAGGCCATGACCTCGGCCACCGCCGTGTACAGCGCAGCCGGGATGGTATCGCCCAGCTCGCAGTGCGCATACAGCGCGCGCGCCAGGGGCGGCGCCTCGAGCCTAGGGACATCGTGCTCGGCGGCAAGCTCGCGGATCTTGAGCGCCACATCTCCGCGCCCCTTCGCGATGACCACCGGTGCGCCCATGCTCGCCCCGTCGTACTTGAGCGCCACCGAGAAGTGCGTCGGGTTGGTCACGACGACATCGGCCTTGGGCACCTCGGCCATCATGCGTCGACGCGCCATCTCGCGCTGGATCGCCCGTACCCGCGCCTTGACGTGCGGGTCGCCCTCCTGTTCCTTGTTTTCGCGCTTGACCTCGTCGCGCGTCATGCGCATGCGGCGGTGGAATTGCCACAACTGGAACGGCACGTCCATCATCGCAACCAGCGCCAACCCGAGAATGATCAGCAGCGCGGCAAAGACCAGCGTCTCGAAAAAGCGCGGAATCGCGTATTCCAGCGGCAAGCCCATCAGCGTGAACACGTTCTCACGCTCACGCCACACCGCCAGCACCCCGAGCGCACCGATGATCAACGCCTTGAGCACCGACTTGATCAGCTCGGCCAAACCGTGCACCGAGAACATGCGCGCCAGCCCCTTGAGCGGATTCATGCGCTCGGGCTTGAGCGCCAGCACCTTGCTCGAAAACACGAAACCGCCCAGCGAGATCGGCGCGGCCAGAGCCGCGACCATGAGCACGCCGAACAGCGGCAGGATGGTGATCAGTACCTCGGTGAAGATCGTCGAGAACGCGTCGAGCATGCGCTGCGTATCGAAGGCCGCCGCGCGCTCGAAGGTGAAACCGTGCTTGAGAGTGTCCGTGATTCGCGTCCCGACCCAGCCGCCCATGGCCCACAACATCGCCGCCCCGGTGATCAGCACGAAGAAGGTCGACAGCTCGCGCGACTGCGGAACCTGGCCTTCCTCGCGGCCCTGTTCGAGCCGCCGTGGCGTAGGTTGTTCGGTTTTTTCGAGATCGCTCTCTTCGGCCATTGCCGCTCCCGTGCCGGCCGCCCCGCGCAAATGCGGGCATGCGACCACGTGGAGCGATTATCGAAGGGAGGCGGCAAATCTTGCCGGTCGATAAGGGCGGGGAATCCGCCTCAATTCGGTGCTTCGCCGCGCACCGCAGACGCGCCGCAACCTGCGCTCAGCGCGAGGGGCGCAGCTTGGAAACCCCTTCGATGCGGTCCCCCGCGCCGATGCCGCGCTCGTCGAACCAGCCCTTGTTCATCTCCAGCGCATAGCGCGCGGACTTGGCCGCACAGTGGCTGGTCGAGGTCTGCGGCTGCATGTCGGCAATGTTCACAATCGTGCCATCACGCGACAGGAACGCCACCGACAGCGGAATCAGCGTGTTCTTCATCCACATGCAGTGGCGCGCGTCGTAGTCGAACACGAACACCATGCCACGATTCTCGGCCATCGATTCGCGGTGCATCAGGCCAACCTGACGCGTCTGTGGGGTATGGGCCATCTCCGCGGTGATGCGGTACATGCCGGCCGTCAGTTGCACCAGCGGCATCTGCTGCGCGGCCGCGACACCCGCGAGGCACAGCAGGATGAACGAGATGGCAATTCGGTACAGGTTGCGGCGCATCGACTTCGTCCTGAAAACTGGAGGCGGTCTCGATTCTAGCGCGCCCGACGGCACGCCAGCGCATCCGGGTCCGCCTCGCGCCATTGCCCGGGGGCGAGATCGCCCAGCTCCCATCCACCCACGGCCACCCGGAGCAGTCGCAGCGTCGGGTGGCCGACCTTGGCCGTCATTCGCCGCACCTGCCGGTTGCGCCCCTCGCGCAACACGATCTCCAGCCACGCCGTGGGCACGCTCTTGCGATAGCGCACGGGTGGATCACGCGGCCACAGCCAGTCGGGCTCGACCACGCGGCGCGCCTCGCACGGCCGCGTGCGAAAATCGCCCAGATCCAGCCCGCCCGCTCGCATCGCCGCCAGCGCGGTCTCGTCCGCTTCGCCCTCGACCTGAACGAGATAGGTCTTGGGCTGCTTGGCGCGCGGGTCAGTGATGCGGTGCTGCAGCGCGCCGTCATCGGTAAGCACCAGCAGCCCTTCTGAATCGGTGTCGAGACGCCCCGCCGCATACACACCCGGCGCGTCGATGAAATCCTTGAGTGTCGGGCGCGAACCATCACCCGAGAACTGGCAGATCACGCCATGGGGCTTGTTGAACAGGATCAGTCGCGCCACGGATCAGTCGCCGTCGGCCTTGCGCGGCGCATCATTCTCGATGTCAGCCACCACCACGGACAACGCATCGGTCGAGATCACCACCTCGGCCAATGACAGCAACAGCGAGATCGTCAGCAGCAACGTGCTTGCACCGAACATCAGCTTGCCCGGCAACTGCTCGTCGACGAACAGCGCGAACATCGACAGCGAGCACAGCAGAAAGGACACCACCGCGAAGCCCTGCATGTACTTGATGAGCACAATGCGGTGCTTGAGCCCCGGAATCTGCGCCTGCACCACGGCCGCACTGCGATCGGGCGACGAATGCAACTGCCGGATCACCTGCGCCAGCGTCAGGAAACGGTTGGTGTAGGCGAGCAGCAGCAGCGAAATCGCGGGGAACAGCAGGGCGGGGGTGGTGAGGTCCATGACTGCTCCCGATTGAAATTAACTGGCGGAGGCGGTGAGATTCGAACTCACGAGGGGCACGAACCCCTGCCGGTTTTCAAGACCGGTGCATTCAACCACTCTGCCACGCCTCCGATGACGGGACTTGTTCATACGACCAAGCGGGCCTGCGGCACGCGCCGGTTTTGGCTTCGCCAGCGCTGACGCGCCAAGACCGGTGCCTTAAACCGCTCGGCCACTCTTCCTGCAATCGCTGGAAGCGGTCCGTTGGCCCGCGCCGGAGTATACCGCTCCGTCTAACCTCGCGTCAGGCCTTGCGCTCGAACAGGGCGATGGATTCCACATGGGAGGTCTGCGGGAACATGTTGGCGATGCCGGCACCGCGCAGGGTGTAACCCTTCTCGTGCACCAGCACGGCGGCATCACGGGCCAGCGTGGCGGGGTTGCACGAGACGTAGACGATGCGCGCGGGCGACTGGCGTTCGGACAAGGCCTTGACCACGGCGATGGCGCCGTCGCGCGGCGGGTCGATGAGCATCTTGTCGAGGTGACCCAGCGCGGCGAGGCTGTCTTCGGTGGCTTCGAACAGGTTCGCGGCGTGGAACTCGGCGTTGGCTTCGAGGCCGTTGGCGCGGGCGTTTTCGAGCGCGCGGGCGACCAGCGTCTCGCTGCCCTCGACGCCGACCACGGTCGCGCCGAGCCGGGCGATCGGCAGGCTGAAGTTGCCCAGTCCGCAGAACAGATCGGCGACGCGCTCTCCCGTGCGGGGGTCGAGCAACTGCATCGCGCGGCGCATCAGCAACTGGTTGATCGCGACGTTGACCTGGGTGAAGTCGGTCGGACGAAAGTCCATCGTCACGCCGAATTCGGGCAGCGTGTAGGACAGGCCCGGGGCCTCCTCGGGATGCAGGCGGCGCACGGTGTCGGGCCCCTTGGACTGCAACCAGACCTGCACGCCGTGCTCGTCTGCAAAGGCGCGGAAGCGGTTCTCGTCGGCAACGGTGAGCGGCTCCAGGTGGCGGAACACGAGCACCGTGAGATCGTCGTCCCCGACGGCCAGCTCGACCTGCGGGAGGCGATCGGGCGCGGACAGGCCGCCGATCAGTTCGCGCAGCGCGGGGAGCATCGCGGAGACGTGTGGCGGCAGGATCTCGCAACTCGTCATGTCGGCGACGTAGCTGCTCTTGCGTTCGCGAAAACCGACCAGCGCGCCGCCCTTCTTGGGCACGAAGCGCGCGCCGATGCGCGCGCGAAAGCGATACCCCCAACTGGGGCCGTGGATCGCCGGAAAGATGGTGTCGGCGCGCAGCTTGCCGACGTGCCACAGCGCATCTTCGAGCACGCGCTGCTTGACCGCGGCCTGGGCACCGGAATCCAGGTGCTGCATCGAACAGCCGCCGCACACCCCGAAGTACTGACACTTGGGCTGCACTCGCTGCGCGCTCGCGGTGATCACGCGCACCAGTTGCGCCAGCTCGTAGCTGGGACGCTTGCGATAGACTGAGTACTCGACCTCCTCGCCCGGCAGGGCGCCGTCGATGAAGGTAGCCTTGCCGTCGACGTGAGTGACGCCGCGGCCCTCGTGATCGACCGATTCGATTACTGCGACTGGCATGTACGATCCCGCAAAAAAGTCTGTCATTTTACCGGTTTGCGACGCGCCGGGCCGAAGTGTTCGGCGATAATCCCGGCCATGACTCGCGAACTTCTCGGCGGCATCACGCCGCAACGCTTTCTGGCCGAGTACTGGCAGAAGAAGCCCCTGCTCATCCGCCAGGCCATCCCCGGCTTCATCGGTGTCGTCGATATGGACGAGCTGTTTGAGCTCGCCTGCGACGAGGATGTCGAATCGCGCCTGATCTGCCACGACGCATCCGGCTGGCAGGTTTCGCGCGGGCCGCAGAAGCCCTCGGCACTCAAGCGCCGCAAGCAGCCGTGGACCGTGCTGGTGCAGGGGCTCAACCTGTGGGTGCGCGAGGCCGACGCGCTGCTGCACCGTTTTGACTTTATCCCGCAGGCGCGGCTTGACGACCTGATGGTGAGCTACGCCACCGACGGCGGCGGCATCGGCGCGCATTTCGACAGTTACGACGTGTTCCTGCTGCAAGGCTTCGGGCAGCGGCGCTGGCGCATCAGCGACCAGAGCGAGCACCGCCTCGTCGAGGGTGCGCCGCTGAAGCTGGTCGCAGACTTCCACCCAACCGAGGAATGGGTGCTGGAGCCCGGCGACATGCTCTATCTTCCGCCGCGCTACGCGCACGAAGGCACCGCGATTGGCGAATGCACGACATACTCGATCGGCTTTCGCGCCCCTTCCGCGCAGGAACTGGGCAGCGAATTCCTCGGCTGGCTAGCCGAGCGCCGGCATCTGGAGGGCATGTATACCGACCCGGATCTGGCCTTACAGGAAAACTCGGCCGCGATCTCCGCGACCATGATCGAACGCGTGGCCGGCATGCTCGACGCGATCCGCTGGGGTCAAGACGACGTGGCCGACTTTCTCGGCCACTACCTGAGCGAACCCAAGCCGTCGGTGTTCTTCGTCCCGCCCGACGATCCGCTATCGCGTCAGCGCTTCGATACAGCCGTGGCCGCGCACGGCTTCGTGCTCGACCCCGGCACGCTGCTGCTGATCCACGCAGAGCGCTTCTACCTGAACGGCGAACCCATCGAGACGGCCGCCAGCGCGCATGAAGCGCTGGCGATGCTCGCGCATACGCGGCGCATCGAGGCTGCCGAGGCCAGCGATGCCTTACTGCCGCAGCTGTACGAGATGTACCTGTCTGGCTTCGGGCAGCCCGACATCGACGAGGATTGATACGGTGAACGCGAAGAGGCGCCCCGCGGGGCGCCTCTTCGCATGTTGCCGGCTACGCCTAACTCAGCGCAGCTGTTGCTGCAACAGTTCCAGGATGCGTCGCGCATTGCGCGACGACGCGGCGCCACCTTCGGGCGACAGCACCGTGACCTGCGAGGCGTCGCGATCGCCTTCGACGAGGATGCGGTATTCAGCACCGGTCTTTTCCTCGTCGGAGCTGCCGAACGAGAACAGGCGCGAGAAGAAGCCGCGCTGGTTGTCGCGCGTGCGCCGCGCCTCCGCGTCCGGATCAATGTAGCGCACGAAGAACAGACCCTGCGAGCGATCGCGGTCCTGCACGGTGAAGCCGATGCGGTCGAGGGCGAGGCCGACGCGGCGCCACGCGCGGTCGAAGGACTCGTCCACCGCCAGCCCCAGCCGCCCGTCCGACAACCCCAGCGTGGCACGCTCGGGGGCTGGCTCGCTGGCTGCTTCCAGCACCGACGCGGCGCGCGTTTCCTCGGCGCCCAGATAGATCATCAGGCGGCGCAGCATCTCGATCTCGAGTTCCGGGTCGGCCTCACGTGGCTGCCACACGGTACTGTCCTGCTCCGCGCTGTCGAACACTTCCTCGACGCCGCGATGGCTGATGAATATCTCGACCGAACCCGGCTCCTGGCCCTTCTCAAGCCGAGTGCGGAACTTGTCGCGCTCGGCGGTCGAGAACAGGCCGTCGAACAGCCGACCGAGGGTCGAGCGCAGGAAGTCCTGCGGAATCTTCGCGCGGTCCTCGGCCCAGTCGGTTTCCATGATGCCCAGCGCCGGTTGGTCGATATCGACAATGAAACCCAGTTCGGTCCAGAAGTCACGCAATTGCGGCCACAGATCGTCCGGGTCGGCTTGCACGACCAGCCAACGCTGCGTGCCGGCGCGCTCGATGCGCATGTTGTCGACCGGTGCAAGCACCTCGGTAGTCTGGACCTGCGCTCCGGCCTGCCGGTCGCCTTCGTAGGCCGAGAAGGTCGCCACGCCACGCGGCGAAACGTCGGGAACCGCATAGCGATCGTCGCGCGTCAGTTGCGTCAGATCGGGCGGAACCTCCAGCGTGTTGCTCACCGGTCGAGCGCTCTTGTAGTCGATCTTCTTGCCTTCCAGCAGACCGTTGGAGGATGAGCACCCGGCCAGTCCGACGGCCAGCGCCAGCATGGAAACGGATGTGCGCAGTTTGACTTTCATGGGCCTGGGGGTCGCTCGCATGTCACACCTGAATGCCGGCACGGCGCATGGATGCGCGCACCCGCTCGTGGAAGGTTTCGGAAAGTGGGGTCAGCGGCAGGCGGATGCCGCCCTCGATCAGCCCCATCTGCTGCGTGGCCCACTTGACGGGAATCGGGTTGGCCTCGCAAAACAGATGACGATGCAGCCACAGCAGGCGCGCGTTGATTTCGCGCGCTTTCGCGCCATCGCCGGCCAGCGCGGCGACACACATCTCGTGCATCAGACGTGGCGCGACGTTGGCGGTCACCGAGATCGCGCCATGGCCGCCGAACAGAATGAACGCGGCGGTGGTCATGTCGTCGCCGGAATACAGCGCGAAGCCCTCGGGAGCGCGTTCGACCAGATCGCAGAGACGATCAAGGCTCCCCGAGGCGTCCTTGATACCAACGATGTTCGGAATCTCGGCCAGACGCAGCGTGGTGTCGTTGGCCATGTCCGTGACCGTGCGTCCGGGCACGTTGTAAAGCACCAGGGGCAGGTCGACGGCCTCGGCGATGGTGCGGAAATGCCGGTACAGGCCTTCCTGCGTGGGCTTGTTGTAGTAGGGCACTACCGACAGGTGAGCGCGCGCACCGACCTTGGCGGCATAGCTGGCCAGCTCGATGGCCTCGGACGTGGAATTGGCGCCGGTGCCGGCCAGCACCGGGATGCGCTCGCCGGCATGCTCGACGGCAACGCGGATAAGCTCGCAGTGCTCGTCCATGTCTACAGTGGGCGATTCGCCGGAGGTGCCGACGATGACGATGCCGTCCGTGCCCTGCTCCGCGTGGAAATCGATGAGCGAGCGCAGGCGCGGATAGTCGAGACGACCGTCCTCGAGCATGGGGGTGACGATGGCGACCAGGGAACCGGTGATCATGGGTGTCGGAGCAATGGCATCAAAAGCGCGATTCTACCTGAAGAAAAAGGCTGAAAGCCGCAAGCCGTAGCACCAGTGGCGGGCGCACTTCCAGCTTGAAGCTTGCGGCTTACAGCTTTTCTCAAAGGTCGGCTAGCGCACGAACGTGCTCGACCGCCGAGCGTCCCAGTGCGGACAGCGAGTAACCGCCCTCGAGCATCGACACGATGCGCCCATTGGCGCAATCGAGCGCGCGCAACTGCCCGGTGACCCAGGCATAGTCGGCCTCGACCAGCGCGCAGGAGGCCATGTCGTCTTCCAGGTGCGCGTCAAAGCCGGCCGAGATGAAGATCATCTGCGGCGCAAACCCGCGCAACGCCGGCAGCCACTGCGCCGCCACGATCTCGCGCAATGCCTCGCCGCGCAAGCCCGCGCGCACCGGCACGTTGACCCAGTGTTCGGGGGCTTCGCGATCGCCGCTGTAGGGATAGAACGGATGCTGGAAAGTGCTCGCCATCATCACGCGTGCGTCGTCGCCGAGGATGTCCTCGGTGCCGTTGCCGTGATGCACATCGAAATCGACGACGGCCACGCGCTCCAGCCCATGGGCCTCGAGCGCGTGCAACGCCGCGATGGCAATGTTGTTGAACAGGCAAAAGCCCATCGCGCGCGAACGGCAGGCGTGATGACCGGGCGGGCGGACCGCGCAGAAGGCGTTGTCGGCACGCCCGGAGACGACCAGGTCGGTCGCCAGCACCCCGGCGCCGGCTGCGCGCAGCGCCGCATCCAGCGTGCGCGGGCCGATCGCGGTGTCGGGATCGAGATGATGGATGCCGCGCTCGGGCACAGCCGCACGCAACTCGTCCAGATAGGCCGCCGAATGCGCGCGCAGAATCTGCTCGTCGGTCGCCAGCGGCGCATCGTGAAAATCCAGATACGCCTCGAGCCCGGAGGCGATCAACCGGTCGTTGATCGCGTCCAGACGCTGCGGGCATTCCGGATGATGCGCGCCCATGTCATGCAGGGCGCAGTCCGCGTGGGTGATGAAAGCCGTCGCCATGCGCGCCGCTCCCGAAACGAACCAGAATCAGAGTGGTCTATTATCCCCGCTATGTCCGATCCCAGCCAGCCAACCATTCCGTTCGAACGCGTCACGCGCCTGCTCGCCGCCGCCAACGAGATCATTCTCGGCAAGCCGCAACCGCTGCGACTCGCGCTCGCCTGCCTGATCGCGCGCGGCCATCTGCTCATCGAGGACCTGCCCGGCGTGGGCAAGACGACGCTGGCGCACGTGTTCGCGCGACTGGTCGGCCTGCACTACCAGCGCGTGCAATTCACCAGCGACCTGCTGCCGGCCGACATCACCGGCGTTTCGATCTTCGATCGCGAGGCCGGCGCGTTCCGCTTCCACCCCGGACCGCTGTTCGCGCAACTCATCCTTGCCGACGAAATCAACCGCGCCACGCCGAAGACGCAAAGCGCGCTGCTCGAGGCAATGGAGGAGCGCCAGGTCACGACCGACGGCGAAACCCATGCGCTGCCCGAGCCCTTCTTCGTCATCGCAACCCGCAATCCGGCCACGCAGATCGGCACCTTCCCGCTGCCCGAGAGCCAGCTCGACCGCTTTCTGATGCGCATCCACATGGGCTTTCCGGGCCGCGAGGCCGAACGCGCCCTGCTCATGGGCGAGGATCGACGCGAACTGCTGGGGCGCACCCCGCCCGCAATTTCGCCCGAAGACATGCTGGCCCTGCAGCGCGCGGCTCAGGCGGTCGCGGTCGCGCCGCGGCTGATCGACTACGTGCAGGCGCTGCTCGCGGCTACGCGCGTCGACCCCGATCTGGCCGGCGGCCTCAGTCCACGTGCCGGCCTCGGTCTGATCGCCGGCGCGCGTGCCTGGGCGCTGATCGACGGACGCGACCACGTATTGCCCGAGGACGTACAGACGATCTTCCCGCATGTCGCCGGCCATCGCCTGCATCTGGCCAACGATGGTCGCCCGGTGCCGCCAGCACTACTCGCGCGCCTGGTGGCCGGCGTTGCCGTGGACGGATGAAGGCAGCCGAAGCGCTTGAACGCCTACCGGACGCGCTAGCGCGCAAGTTCGGTCGCAGGCGCGACGACACCCTGCCGGTGACGCTGCGCCAGGGACGCATCTATGTACTGCCCACGGCCGCCGGCCTGGCCTTCGCCGGCGCGCTGCTGGTGATGCTGATCGGGGCGATCAATTACGGCCTGAGCCTGGGCTACGCGCTGGTTTTCCTGCTGTTCGGACTCGGCGTAGCCAGCACCGTGCACGCCTTTCGCAACCTGCTCGGGCTGCGCATCCTGCGCACTGCGGTCGAGCCGGTGTTCGCCGGCGAGACCGCGACGCTGCGCCTGTACGTCGAAAACCCTTCGAGCTGGCGACGTGCCGCACTGCGCATTCGCGTCGGCAACATCGAGACCCATGCGACGCTCGAAGCGGGCGCAGCCGACACGTTCGCCATCTCCGTGCCCACCGAACACCGTGGCTGGCTCGCGATCGAGCGCATCACGCTGTACACCACCTGGCCACTCGGACTGGCCAGGGCCTGGAGCGTGCTGCGACCGGCTGTCTCCATACTCGTCTACGCCGCACCCGAACGCAACGCGCCACCCCTGCCCTCGGGCGACGGCTCTCCCGAAGGCCTGCGACCACAGGGCAACGGCGATGACGACTTTGCCGGCCTGCGTGCGCACCGGCTCACGGACTCACCCCGCCATGTCGCCTGGAAGGCGGTCGCAGCCGGCGGGCCAATGCTGACCAAGGAGTTCGCCGGAGATGAGGGCGCAGAGCTGGAACTCGACTGGCATGCCCTGTCCGGATGTCCACAGGACGAGGCCCGTGCGGCGCGGCTCACCGCCTGGGCGCTGGCCGCCGAATCGCGGGCGCTGAGCTACGCCCTGACGACACCCGATGGCCGGCTCGCGCCCGCGCGCGGACGCGCTCATCTGTCCGCCTGCCTGGCGCGACTTGCCCTGGCCAGGAGCCGCCATGGCCCGCCCGCCTGATCGCGCGGCACCACGCGCAGCGTCGCTGTGGCTGTTCGCAACGGCGCTGGTCACGGTCGTGCCGCACACCGCCTATCTGCCGCTGTGGGCGTCGGGCGCGTGCGCGCTGCTGCTCGCATGGCACCTGGCACGCACGCGCAGCGACGGCGCGAAGATCGGGCGCGTGCACCGCCTTGCGCTGCTGCTCATCGCGCTCGCCGTCGCGCTCGCCGTGCGGCTGGATTTCGGCTATTTCTTCGGCAAGACACCGGGCATCGCGATGCTCGCCACGCTGCTGTGCCTGAAACTGCTCGAAGGCAACAGCCCGCGCGACGTGCGCGCCGGTGTGCTGCTCGCCTTCTTCCTGCAACTCGCGCTGTTTTTCGACGACCAGACGCTGATGGCCTCGTTGTTCGCGCTGACCGGTGCGCTGTGCGCGGCGACCACCATGCTCGCGCTCGAAGACCCCGAGCGCTCACCGTGGCGCACGCTGCGCACCGGTGGCACCCTGATGCTGCAGGCCATACCGTTTCTGATCGTGCTGTTCATGCTGTTCCCGCGCCTGCCCGGGCCGTTGTGGGGCCTGCCGCGCGACGCCTGGGAAGGCATGACCGGTCTGTCCGAGGAGATGGCGCCGGGCTCGATCGCCGAGCTCGGCCTGTCGAGCGAGATCGCGCTGCGCGCCGACTTTTCCGACACGCTGCCGCCACCCGCGCAACGCTACTGGCGCGGTCCCGTCCTGAGCGAGTTCGACGGACGCGTGTGGCGCATGACGCGCAGCGCGCGACTTGCCGAACCGGCCTATGCACCCGCCGGCCCGGCCATCGACTACGTGCTGACGGTGGAGCCGCACAACAAGCGCTGGCTGCTCGCACTCGACTTTCCCGGGCGCGACGCCGCGCCGCGACGTCGCCTACGGCAGTGAATACACGCTATTGGCCGAGCGCCCGTTGCGTGCTCGCGCCCAACTCTCGCTGCAGTCCTACCCGGAAACCGTCGTCGGCCTGGAGGAATCACCGGACGTTCTGGCCACGGCCACACGCCTGCCCGAAGCCAGCAACCCGCGCACGCGCGCCCTGGTGGCCGAACTCGTCGCCGACGCCCGCGATGCCTCGCAGAGCCTGGAGCGCGTGCTCGCATGGTTCTCGACCAACGCGCTGACCTACACGCTCGCCCCACCGCTGCTCGAGGACGATCCGGTCGATGAGTTCCTGTTCGACGCACGCCGGGGCTTTTGCGAGCACTTTTCGTCGGCCTTCGTATTCATGATGCGCACGGCCGGCGTGCCCGCGCGCGTCGTCACCGGCTACCAGGGCGGCTCAGTCAATCGCGTCGACGGAACGCTGGTGGTGCGCCAGTCCGACGCCCACGCCTGGGCCGAAACCTGGCTGCCGGAGCGCGGCTGGGTGCGCGTGGATCCGACCGCGCTGTCCGTGCCGTCACGCATCGAGAGCGGTGTATCGGCCGCACTCCCGGCCGGCGAGACGCGCCCGATGATGATGCGCGATGGCGCTACGGCAGAGGCGCTGCGTGCGCTGCGCGATCGCTGGGAAGCGCTGGGCAACGCCTGGAATCGCAACGTGGTCGGCTACGACCGCAAACGCCAGAGCGACTTCATGCAACAGCTGGGCTTCAAGCGGCCCGACTGGCGCACGCTGGGCGTAGCGCTTGCTGCGGGGCTGACAATCCTGATGCTGGCACTACTCGCGTGGGCGATGCACCAGCGCCGTTCCGGCGATTCTCTCGACCGCTTGTGGCATCGCTTCGACGCGCGGCTGGCCCGCCGGGGTCTCGCGCGTTTGCCTGCGGAAGGCCCGATCGATTACGCTGAACGTGTCGCACGTGCGCTGCCTGACCGGGCCGCCGAAGTGCGTCTCATCGCGCGCAGCTATGCGCGCCTGCGCTACGGTCCGCCGAGCGCGAACGCCACCGCACTGACGCGCGAGCTGGCACAACGCATCCGGGAGTTTTCACCACAATGAACCGCGTTCTCAGCATGCTCGCCTGTACGGCCGTACTTGCGCTGCCGACCCTCTCTGCCCACGCCTCGTACGCCGAGCACGCCGAGGCCCGCAGTTTCATCGCGGACATGGTGCGCACCCACGGACTGGACGAGGTCGAGTTGCGTTCAGTCCTCGATCGCACCGAACGCCTCGATCGCGTCATCGAACTGATCCGCCCCCCCACTCCGCGCCCAGGCGGCGAGCGTTCGTGGGTGCGCTATCGCGACCGCTTCGTCAATGACTCCCGTGTTTCATACGGCCTGGACTTCTGGCAAGAGAACCGCGCGACGGTCGATGCGGCAAGCCAGCGCTACGGCGTGCCGCCCGAATTCATCGTTTCCATCATCGGCATCGAGACCAACTACGGACGCCATACCGGCAACTTCCAGACCGTCTCCGCGCTGGCGACCCTGGCCTTCGACTATCCGCCGCGAGCCGAGCTGTTCCGGCGCGAGCTCGAGAACCTTTTCCTGCTCGCGCGCGAACAGCAGCGCGACCCGTTCAGCTACTACGGCTCCTACGCCGGCGCCCTGGGCTATCCGCAGTTTCTGCCGAGCAGCGTGCGCGCCTATGCGGTGGATTTCGATGGTGACGGGCGCATCGATTTCGAGTCGGGACCGGCCGACGCGATCGGTAGCGTCGCCAACTACTTCGCACAGCATGGCTGGCGCCCCGGCGAACCGGTAGCCACGCGCGTGGCACTGCCCGACGGGCTGGACCCGGCGCCGCTCATCGCGGCAGGCATCGAACCGACGCTGGACACCGGGAAACTGGCTACGCAGGGTGTGATCGGGCTGGGCGGCGAACTACATACGGAGCACGCGACGCTGTTCGACCTGCCCACGCCGGGCACCGACACGCAGTACTGGCTGGGCTACCGCAACTTCTACGTAATCACCCGCTACAACCGCAGCAGCTTCTATGCGATGTCGGTGCTGGAACTGGCCGAGACCCTGCGCTACGGCTTCGATCGGCGGCTCGCGGCCGCAAATGCAAGGGCCCAGGACTGAACTGCGGGAGCCCCCGCTGCGCTCGCGCCGAACTACAGCAGGACGTCGCGTGAAATGCCGCGGCGGCGGATGGAACGGCGTAGCTGACCAAGCGCCTCGAGCTGGATCTGGCGCACGCGCTCGCGCGTCAGACCCAGACGCACGGCCAACTCCTCAAGCGTCATGATCGGGCACTCGTCGATCCCGTAGCGGTGACGGATCACGGTGCGCTGCTTGTCATTGAGCTTGTCGATCCAGTCTCGCACCAGATCCTCGATCTCGTGTTCCTGAATCAAGGTGTCGGCGGTACACGCCTGGTCGTCGGCCAGCGACTCACCGATGGACAGCGTCGGATCGATGTCGAGCGGTGCATCCAGTGAGGCCGTGTGCTCGGCCAGCGCGAGCAGTGCGCGGACCTGGTCGACGCTCTTGTCGAGGCGCTGGGCAACCTCTTCGAGCGTGAACTCGCCATTGCCCAGCGCCTCGAGCGCGCGCTGCGTGCGCAGCACCTGATTGAGTTCCTTGACCACATGCACGGGCAATCGGATCGTGCGCGACTGGTTCATGATCGCGCGCTCAATGTTCTGGCGAATCCACCAGGTAGCGTAGGTCGAGAAGCGAAAGCCGCGCTCGGGGTCGAATTTATCGAGGGCGTGCATCAGCCCGAGGTTGCCTTCCTCGACCAGGTCGAGCAGCGGAATGCCGCGGTTGAGATAGTGCTTGGCGATATTGACGACCAGGCGCAGGTTGCGCTCGATCATGGTCTGACGCGCTTCGAAGTCGCCCGCCCGCACCCGGCGAGTCAGCACCCCTTCCTCTTCGGCGGTCAGCAGGGGGTTGGCGCCGATCTCGTTGAGATAGATCTGCGTGACGTCGCTGAGAAAATCGCTCTCTGCCGGAGCGGGCGTTGCGGCCGGCTCGCCCAGCGCCTCAACCTCAAGCGGCAGATCCGGCTCGCGGGCAACGCTCTGTTCGTCGTCGTCATCGGCCGAATCGTACATGCGGACCTCGTCGTCAACGCGCCGGCAGGAACTTCGCGGGATCTACCGGCTTGCCCTGCTTGCGGATCTCGAAATGCAGTTTCGGGCGATCCGCATCCGTACTGCCGAGCTCGGCGATCTTCTGACCCTTGCTCACCTTGTCGCCCTCCTTGACCAGCAATTCGCGGTTGTGGGCATAGGCGGTCAGAAAATCGTCTTCGTGTTTGATGATGACCAGTTTTCCATAGCCACGCAAGCCGCTGCCCGAATACACCACGTTGCCCGCAGCGGCGGCCACGACGGGGTCTCCGGGTTCGCCTGCGATGTCCAGCCCCTTATTGCTGGATTCTTCGAAACCCTCGATGACCTCGCCGCTCGCCGGCCACAGCCACGGCGCCTCAGGGGCCG
>JACESY010000050.1 GCA_013911595.1 Azoarcus sp. | reverse complement strand
GTCCGACGATGTCGTGATCGTCGGCAGTGAAGAAGACGAAGAGCGCGGCGGTGCCGGCCTGGCCGTGACTGCCGACGTGACGGTCTCGCTCGGCGATGCGCTGTATCTGAGCGCGCTCGGCCTGGATACGCGGCTGACCGGGGAGCTGGCGCTGCGCCTGCGTGATGGCGCGCCGCTGGCGGCAAGCGGTACGATTTCGACGGTCGGCGGCTCCTACAAGGGCTATGGCCAGAGCCTGACCATCGAGCGCGGCCTGATCAATTTCCAGGGCCCTCTCGACAATCCGGGCCTGAACGTGGTGGCATTGCGCAAGGGCCTGCCGGTCGAGGCCGGCATCGCGGTCTCCGGCAGTGCGCGCCGTCCGGTGATCCGGCTGGTGTCCACGCCCGAGGTGCCCGACCCGGAAAAACTCTCCTGGATCGTGCTGGGGCGTTCGCCCAGCGCTGGCGGAGGCGCCGACATGAGCCTGTTGCTGCCGGCTGCGCAGGCGCTGCTTGGCGGACCGGGTGGTGGCATGACCGAGCAGCTCTCGCGTAGTCTCGGGGTCGACGAATTCGGCATCGGGCAGGCCGACAGCGGTGCGCCGGTGCGCAGCAGCAGCGTTGTCGACGGCGGTCGCGCGGCGGGTGAAGGCAATGTCGGAGCGCAGGTGTTCACGATCGGCAAGCGCTTGTCGCCCGACCTGTTCGTGTCCTTCGAGCAGAGTCTGGGTGGGGCCGAGAGCCTGGTCAAACTGACGTATCAGCTCACGCGACGCATTTCGCTGGTCGCGCGCGGTGGCACGGACAACGCCGCGGACGTTTTTTACACGATCAAGTTTCGCTGAGCTACAGAACTGGCGCGCGTCGCGCGCTCGGTAAGGTGTATTGCAAGGAGGTTTCAATGACGGATTCGACGCATCACGGACAGGTCGAAGTGGCGATTCTCGCCGGTGGGTGTTTCTGGTGCCTGGACGCGGTGTTCCGGGATGTCGAGGGCGTGATCTCGGTCGCGTCCGGCTACTGTGGTGGACACGTCGAGAACCCGCAGTACCGTGAGGTCTGCGAGGGTGGCACGGGCCACGCCGAGGCCGTGCGCATCGAGTTCGATCCGGATGTCGTGGGCTATCGCGATCTGCTCGAGATATTCTTCACGATCCATGATCCGACCACGCTCGATCGCCAGGGCAACGACGTCGGCACGCAATATCGTTCGGCGATCTTCCCGACGAGTCAGGAGCAGCTTCACGCGGCGCTGACGATGATCGAGGAACTGGGAGAGCACCGCGTGTTCCCGTCGGCCATCGTCACGCGGGTCGAGGAGCCGGGGGTGCATTTCTGGCCGGCCGAGGATGTGCATCAGGACTTCTTCCGCCACCAGCCGGATCAGCCTTATTGCCAGTACGTCGTGGCACCGAAGATCGCCAAGTTCCGCGAGAAGTTCGCGCAGCGGCGCAAGCGTCGCGGCTGAGCAAGAGGCTCAGCCGGCCGTCTGCACCAGCTTGAGGATGTCCAGACCGTAGGCCTCGAGCTTGCGGTCGCCGATGCCGGAAATGGCGGCCAGCTCGGCCAGCGAGGCCGGACGTGCGATGGCGATCTCGCGCAGCGTGGCGTCCTGGAAGATCACGTAGGCCGGTACGTTGCGCTCTCGCGCAGTCTCGATGCGCCAGGCGCGCAACTGGTCGAACAGGGTCTGCGGCACGCCGTGCGGGATCTCCGGGAGCCGGCGCGCGCCGCGGCGGGCGCGCCGGCGCTCGGGCGGGATACGCATCTCGAAGACGCGCTCGCCACGCAGCAGCGGGCGCGCGTCATCGGTGAGCACCAGTGAGTTGTGGCGGTCGTGGTCCACGGCCAGCAGGCCACGCGCGACGAGCTGACGAAACAGCGTGCGCCAGGTCTTCTCGTCCAGATCGTCGCCGATGCCGAAGGTGCTGGTCTCGTGATGTGACCATTCGCCGACCTTGTCGGTGCGCTCGCCGCGCAGCACGTCGATCAGATGTCCGGCGCCGAAGCGCTGTCCGGTCCGGTAGACGCAGGACAGGGCCTTGCGTGCGGCCTGGGTGGCGTCCCAGGTACGTGGTGGGGAAAGGCAGTTGTCGCAGTTGCCGCAGTCGGATGAGTCTTCGCCGAAATGCGTCAGCAAGTGCCGGCGCCGGCAGCCGACCGTCTCGACCAGGCCGACCAGCGCATCGAGCCGTGCGCGGGCCCGGCGCTTGAAGTCCTCGGCTCCGTCGGATTCGTCGATCATGCGCCGCTGCTGCACCACGTCCTGTGCGCCCCAGGCCATCCACGCTTCGGCCGGCAGGCCGTCGCGCCCGGCGCGCCCGGTCTCCTGGTAATAGCCTTCGATCGAGCGCGGCAGGTCCAGATGCGCGACGAAGCGCACATCCGGCTTGTCCACGCCCATGCCGAACGCAATGGTGGCGACCATCACGATGCCGTCCTCGCGCAAGAAACGGGTCTGGTTCTGCGCGCGGATGTCGTTGCCGAGTCCGGCGTGATAGGGCAGGGCGGCGACGCCCTGGTCGGCGAGCCAGGCGGCAGTCTCTTCGACCTTGCGGCGCGACAGGCAATAGACGATGCCCGATTCGCCCTGGTGATCGCGCAGGAAATGCAGCAACTGGTTGCGCGGATTGTCCTTGTCCTCGATGCGGTAGCGGATGTTGGGACGGTCGAAACTCGAGACGAAGCGCCGTGCCGATTCGAGCCGCAGGCGGGCGACGATCTCCTCGCGCGTCTGGGGATCCGCGGTCGCGGTCAGCGCGATACGCGGGACCCCCGCAAAGCGCTCGTGCAGCACCGAAAGCTGCAGATACTCGGGGCGGAAGTCGTGACCCCACTGCGAGACACAATGTGCCTCATCAATCGCGAACAGGGTGATGCGCCCATCGTTGCGCAGTCGCTCGAGCAGTCCCAGCGTGCGCGAGCTAAGCAGGCGTTCAGGCGCGACATAGAGCAGGTCGAGTTCGCCGGCGAGCAGTGCCTGAGTGATCGCGGCCATCTCCTCGGCCGACTGGCTGGAGTTCAGATAGGCGGCGGCGACACCGGCTTCGCGCAGTGCGCTGACCTGATCCTGCATCAGCGCGATCAGCGGCGAGACGACGATTGTCGTGCCCTCGCGCAACAACGCAGGGATCTGGTAGCACAGGGATTTGCCACCGCCGGTGGGCATCAGCACGAGGGCGTCACCGCCGTCGGTGACGTGCCCGATGATGGCTTCCTGCTCGCCGCGGAAGGCGGCATAGCCGAATACGTGTTGGAGCGTGTGCAGAGCGCTCGGGGTGGAAGTCGCGAGGGTCATCGACGCGATTCTACATCGGGTGTGAGAAACGTCCTCGACCGCTCCAGACTTTGGTTGACGGGCCGTGGATCATGTCCGATAGTCCTTGGGCAGCATCTGTCATGAAACAAGCGAAACCGGGGAATGAAACCGAAGACCGATACCTCTGAACTGTACGCGGCCTACCCTCATCTTCAGAAGATCGACGAGATGTGGGGCACGCCGCAATGCCGCCAATTGCTCAACGATCTGCTCAGCGACTCGCGCGAAGGCACACGGCAGGGCTTTCCGCCCGAGCATGCCTCGACGATCTTCCGGCTGCTGCAGGAACACGACGCCGACCATACCCACCTTGATGACGACCCGATGAGCGTTTCGTGGTGGGAGCAGAACCCCAACCAGCGTCAGGGGCCTCGCTGACGCCTGAACGAGGGCTCAGGACTTCCTGACCTTTTCAAGCAGCGCCGTCGTCGAGCGTTCGTGCTCGAACGTGATCGAATGCACGCTGCCGCCCCAGGAGCGTACCTGCGGCGCTCCGACGATGCGCTCCGGGGCCCAGTCCCCACCCTTGACCAGTCTTTCCGGCCGGATCTCATTGATGCGCTCGATCGGCGTGTCTTCGTCGAACCAGGTCACCAGATCCACGCTCTCCAGCGCTGCGATGACTGCCATGCGGTCGGCCAAAGGGTTGATCGGCCGATCCTCTCCCTTGCCCAGACGACGTACCGACGCATCGGTGTTGAGCGCGACGATCAGCGCCGCGCCCAATTCGCGCGCGCGCGCCAGATAGGTGACATGTCCGCGGTGCAGGAGGTCGAAGCAGCCATTCGTGAACACCAGCGGGCGGGGCAGGTGAATGACGCGCGAGGGAAGTTCGCCGGGCGGGCAGATCTTGGATTCGAAACTGGGCGGTGATTGCATTGGCTTCGGTGGAGGACGGTGGTCGCCCAGAGTGTAGCCGTTCAAGTCTTTGCGTGGGCGCTGCGCCAGTCGCGCAGCGCCTGCACGGCCTCGTCGAGCGTGCGGATCACGCGCACGCCATCGATGCGCGGGGGCTTGCCCGAAAGGCCGGCGCCGCCGGCCCACAGTTGGAGTTCGTCAGGTAGCTGCTGACGCAATTGCGCCAGCCCGTCGCCCGCCTGTCGCTGCGGATAGGCGCTGCTGAAAGATAGCGCGACCACGTCGAAACGGCCGTCGATGGCCGCGCGACAGATGTCGCCGGGCGGAGTCTGCGTCCCCAGCGACACGCAGGTCGCGCCTTCCGGTACGAGCATCGCCTCGACCATCAGAATGCCCAGTCCGTGCAATTCATCCGGGAAGGTCGTCAGGAGCACGCGCGGATGCTCGCCCGAACCCGGGTATGAGCCGATCGCGTTGCGAATGACGTTCTGAACCTGCTCCGAATACAGATGTTCTTCGGGGACGTCGAGTTCGCCGCGCATCCAGGCCTGTCCGACAGTGGTATTGAGCTCGGAGACGGTATCGGCAACGAAACGCTGCAATCCGTGCTTGAGAAGCATCTGCTGCAAGGTTGTGCGCAGTTCGACGCTGCGGTGGAGTTTGACCAGTTGCAGGAACTCGGCTTCGCGCACGGCGGCACCCGGATGTGCCCCGTCCTGCGCCTCACGCTCCTGCAGCGCATCGAGCAATTCGCGGGTGCTCGCACGCACCAGACGCGCGGGGCGCTGCCCCTGATCAAGCAGGCGGCGGACGATGCGCAGCTTCTCTACGTCCGCAGGGCTGTACAGACGATTGCCATGGTCGTCCCGGATCGGCATCGGAAAGCCGTAGCGGCGCTCCCAGACACGCAGCGTGTCCTTGGCCAGACCGGTATCGCGCTCGACTGCAGCAATGTTCAACAGGATCTCGTCCCGACCATCTTCGCTCATTTTGTCCTGGACAAAGCCTTGACTTGTGGATTCGACAGTTCTATCTTAGGCCTGCACCCACATTTTGTCCAGGACAGAAAATGAATGCCAAACCAATGCATACCCGGTCGAGAATCGCGCTGATTCTCGCGCTGATCATCGTTTTCTGGGCGTTCTGGTTCGTCGAGGAAGGGCGCGCGGAGGTGATCTCCGAGAACGCAGAGTCGGCAGGATCTCATGAATCTGTCCAGGACACGAGTAAGCACGTTCCGCTGGATCTGAAGATCTTCGTACACCGCAACGGCCTGCTGGTGAATTCCCAGGGTGACCCGCATCAGGGTCCGGTCGATGCCAGCCCGCAGCGTGTCGGGACCTGAGCGATGAACGCTCCTGAGCGGCGCGTGGTCGCGCCTGATGCGCGGTCCGGTCTCGGCGGCGGGGATAACGCCAGGCGCATCGCCGTCGTGGGTGGCGGCATCGCCGGGCTGGCTTCCGCGTGGCTGCTCGCGCGCGAGTATCGAGTCACGCTGTTCGAGGCCGGAAGCTATGTCGGCGGCCACACCAATACGGTCGACGTTGAACTCGACGGCGTTCGCCACCCGGTCGACACCGGCTTTCTGGTGTTCAACGAACGTACCTATCCCAATCTTTGCGCGCTGTTCTCGGAGTTGCGCGTGCCCGTCGCGCAATCCGAGATGTCCTTCGCCGTGAGCCTCGACGCACCGGATCTGGAGTGGGCCGGTTCGGATCTGGGGACCGTGTTCGCCCAGAAGAGCAATCTTGCGCGCCCGGCGATGTGGCGGATGCTCGCGGATATCGTTCGCTTCAACCGTGCGGCCACGGCAATGGCCAGGGAGGGCGGCGCACCGGACGTTTCGCTGGGTGCCTATCTCGACGCCGCGCGCTACGGGCAGGCCTTCCGCGACTGGTATCTGCTGCCGATGGCCGCAGCGATCTGGTCCTGCCCGACGCGCTCGATGCTGGCCTATCCGCTGGCGACCTTCGTGCGTTTTTGTCGCAACCACGGCCTGCTGCAGGTGCTCGACCGCCCGCAATGGAGGACCGTTTGCGGCGGTGGGCGCGAGTACGTGAGGCGCATGCTCGCCACGCTCTACGACGTGCGTGTGGGCTGTCCGGTCGAACACGTCGCGCGCGACGGCTCCGGCGCGTGGTTGCGTGCCGGTGGGGCGGCGGAGCGCTTCGACGAGGTCGTGTTTGCCTGCCACAGCGACCAGACGCTGGCGATTCTCGGCAACGACGCGAGCGAGACCGAGCGCCGCGTTCTCGGCGCCGTGCCCTATCAGCGCAACCGTGCGGTGCTGCACACCGACCCCGCGCTGCTGCCGCGCAGGC
Source organism: Azoarcus sp. (assembly GCA_013911595.1). GTDB lineage: Bacteria > Pseudomonadota > Gammaproteobacteria > Burkholderiales > Rhodocyclaceae > Pseudazoarcus. The sequence goes on along the minus strand of JACESY010000050.1, from coordinate 11,148 downwards.
GATCGGTGTGGTCGGCCTGGAACTATCTGTCCGCCGGGGGTGGCGACGCCGCGCGGCCGGTGTCGGTCAGCTATCTGATCAACCGCTTGCAGCCAGTGCCGTTTCAACGCCCGGTAGTGGTCTCGCTCAACCCGTTCCGCGAACCTGACCCTCGCCATGTCATCGATGAGTTCGACTACGCCCATCCGTTGTTCGATCAGGGCGCAATCGACGCGCAGTCCCGGCTTGGGATGCTGCAAGGGCTGCGCCACAGCTGGTTCGCCGGTGCGTGGACGGGTTATGGCTTTCACGAAGACGGACTGCGCTCGGCGATGCAGGTGGCCGAAGGCTTGGGCGTGGTTGCGCCGTGGCGTAACGCCACGGCCGGGGTGGCGGCGTGAGCGCGCCGGGGTTCCGCCCGCAGGCCTGCTTCGGCGCAGTGATGCACGAGCGTCTGGCGCCGGCGCACAACCGCTTTACCTATCGCACGGCCTATCTGCGTCTGCCGCTGTCGCAGCTCGATGCGATCGACGTGCCCTTGCTCGGGATCGAGCGCACAGCACCATTCTCCATCCGCGCGCGCGACCATGGCGCGCGCGACGGCTCGCCGCTGCTGCCGTGGATACGCGCTCTGCTCGCCGAGCATGGGCTGGAGCATGCAACCGGCGGCGAGGTGGTACTGCAGACCATGCCGCGCCAGTTCGGCTATGTGTTCAATCCGGTCAGTTTCTGGTTCTGCCACGACGCCGATGATCAGTTGCGCGTGGTGCTCGCCGAAGTGGCCAACACCTTCGGTGAGCGTCACAACTACCTCGTGCACCACGAGGACCTGCGTCCGATCGGAAGCGGCGACGTGCTGCGTGCGCGAAAGGTCTTTCATGTCTCTCCGTTCATGGGTGTCGAGGGCGAATACCGCTTCGCCTTCGGGGAGCGCGAGAGCGTGAATTTCGTGAGCATCGACTATTGGGTCGACGGTGCACTGCGCCTGAGTACCCGCATCGGCGGGCGGGCGCAGTCGCTCGATGCCGCGGCCATGCGCCGCTGGCTGTCGCGTTTTCCACTGATGACCCTGGGCGTGATCGCACGCATCCATTGGCAGGCGATGCGCTTGTGGCTCAAGCGTGTGCCGTTCTTTCGCAAGCCCCCGCTTCCGCTGGAGGAAACCACTCGATGAGTTCGCATGAACAACTGTTCGACGCCTGCCCTGCAAGCGCGCCCTCCGACCTGTCGCGTGCCGCCCGGCTGACGCTGGACCTGCTCAATGGGTTCGAGGGTGGGGCGCTGGCCGTGGAACTGCCAGACGGTACCGACTTTCGCTGCGGCGAGGGGCCGCTGGTCGCGCACTGGCGGGTGCGCGATGCGCGCTGCTTCGACGCCGTGCTGTCGCGCGGCGACATCGGGCTGGGCGAGGCCTACATGGAAGGCTGGTGGGACAGCGAGGAGCCAGCGGCGCTGCTGACTTTGCTCGCCCGCAACCGGAATGCGCTCGGGCGCGCCGTCTACGGGCGCATGCTGCGGCTCGTCGCGTATCGCCTGTGGCATTTTCTGCGCGCCAACACGCGGCGCGGGTCGCGGCGCAACATCGAGGCTCATTACGATCTGGGCAATGATTTTTACCGCCTGTGGCTGGACGAGACCATGACCTACTCGTCCGCACTGTTCGGCGAGTCGGGCGAATCGCTGGCCGACGCGCAGCTGCGCAAGTATCGGCGCATCCTCGAGCGCCTCGGGGCGCGACCCGGGCAGAGCATCCTCGAGATCGGCTGTGGCTGGGGCGGCTTCGCCGAGGTCGCGGCGACCGAGTTCGGTTGTCGCGTGCATGGGCTGACGCTGTCGCCGTCCCAACTGGAATACGCGCGTCGCCGCGCAGAGGAGGGCGGTTTCGCCGAACTCGCCCGTTTCGAATTGCGCGACTACCGCGACGCACAAGGGCGCTTCGATCACGTCGTATCGATCGAGATGATCGAGGCCGTGGGTGAGCGCTGGTGGGCCACCTATTTCGAGCGCATTCGCGAACTGCTTGCGCCCAACGGTCGCTGCGTGATCCAGGCCATCACGATCGATGACGCGCTATTCGCGCGCTACCGCCGCGGCACGGACTTCATCCAGCGCTACATCTTCCCCGGCGGCATGCTGCCTTCGCCGTCGATTGTCGCTCGGCACGCACGCTCGGCCGGTCTCGTGCCCGACGGAGATCACGCCTTCGGCCGCGACTATGCAACGACGCTGGCGCGATGGCACGAGACCTTCATGGCCCGGCAGGCCGAGGTGCGCGCCCAGGGGTTTCCCGATCGCTTCGCTCGCATGTGGCGTTTCTACCTGGCCTATTGCGAGGCAGGCTTCACCGCCGGAGACATCGATGTTCACCATTTCGAGTTCCGCCGTGCATAAGGCCTTGTCTGTGTTCGCGCTGCTGTTGGCCGTGACGCTCGCGAGCGCGTCGACGTGGCAGACGCCGGATCTGCTGGGCGGGCGCGACGCGGCCTGGCGCATGGTTGGCGAGGGGCAGATGCGCTGGCTGGGTTTTCGCATCTACGACGCATCGCTGTGGGCCACGGACGACGCGGCGCCGACAGATGGGGCGTTCGCGCTGGAGATCCGCTATCACCGCGACATCGCCTCGACGCGGCTGGTCGACACCAGCCTCGACGAGATGCGCCGCATGGGCGTGGCCGACGAGACGGTGATCGAGGCCTGGCGCGACGATCTCGAGGTGGCCTTTCCGGACGTCGTCTCGGGCGACGTGATCGTCGGCGTGCGCGAAGCCGATGGCAGCGCGGTCTTCTACCACCGCGGCGAGCGCACCGTGCGCATCGAAGACGCCGATTTTGCGGACGCCTTCTTCGCGATCTGGCTTGACGAGCGTACGCGCGAGCCGGGGCTGCGCGAGGCCCTGCTGGGACGCGGCGACGATGGCTGAGCCGGGAGCGATCGCGCTGCCGCAGTGTCCTTCAGGTGCGCTGCCGGTCCGCTCGGTGCTGGCCTACGGCGCGCTCGGCCTGCCGCTGGCCTTCGCGGCGCTGCCCATTTACGTACATGCGCCCAAGCTCTACGGCGATGACCTGGGTCTGTCGCTGGCCCTGGTGGGCAGCGTGCTGCTCGCCTCGCGCGTGGTCGATGCCGTGACCGATCCGTTGATCGGCGCGCTCTCCGACCGGTCCGGTGCGCGTCGCCTACTCGTGCTCGCCGCGCTGCCGTTGCTCGCCGCGGGCATGTTCGCGCTGCTCGCGCCGCCTGTCGGCGCCGGCGCGCTCTGGCTCGCCGCGTCGGTAATCGCGGTGACCCTGGGTTTTTCGCTGGCGACGATCAACTACAACGCCTGGGGTGCGGAAGCGGCCGAGGTTGCGGTCGACCGCACGCGGCTGGTCGCTGCGCGCGAGGCTTGTGCGCTGCTCGGCGTCGTAGTGGCTGCGGCCTTGCCCGGCGTGCTGGGTGGCGGGGCGCAGGGGCTGGAGCGGCTGGCATGGCTGTTCCTGCCGGTGCTGGTCGCATGCGCGGCCATCACGCTGCTGTCCGCGCCGCGCCCGATCGTGCGGCGCAATGCAACGGCACCGCTGTTCGCAGCGCTGCGCGCGGCGCTGTCGCACCGGCCTTTCGCATGGATGCTCGCGGTGTTCGCAGCCAGCGGCATCGCGGCGGCGATTCCGGCGACTACGGTGCTGTTCTTCGTCGCGGACGTGCTCGATGCGGCGGCGCTCGAGGGATTGTTTCTGGGTCTGTACTTCGTCGCCGGCGCGGCCAGCTTGCCGCTTTGGGTGCGGGTGGCTGCCCGCGTGGGCAAGGTGCGCGCGTGGCTTGCGGCGATGCTGCTGTCAGTGGCGGTGTTCGCCTGGGCGGCGATGCTCGGCTCGGGTGACGTCGTCGCCTATGCCGTGATCTGCGTGCTCTCGGGCGCGGCGCTGGGGGCGGACCTGGCCTTGCCGCCGGCGATGCTCGCCGACCTGCTGGAGCGCGACTTTCCGGGTGGCGAGGCGCGCGCGGGCGCTTGGTTCGGCTGGTGGAACTTCGTCACCAAGGCCAATCTCGCGCTGGCTGCCGGCATTGCGCTGCCGGCGCTGACACTGCTCGGCTACACGCCGGGGCAGGGTGGCTCGGCCGCATCGTTGTCGCTGGTCTATGCGGTGCTGCCATGCGTGGCCAAGCTCGGAGCCGCGGCGCTGCTGTGGCGATTGAGACACGAACTGGATTTCGAGGGAGCAATGCGATGAAGAAGCTGCTGTGCGTGTTCGCGGGCATGCTGGGCCTGGCCGGCTGCGGATCGGTGGACGTGGAGCACTATGCCGAGGAGACGCCGGTGCTTGATCTGCGGGAGTATTTCGACGGGACGCTCGACGCCCACGGCATCTTCCAAGATCGCTCGGGCGAGGTCGTCAAGCGCTTTCATGCGGTCATCGAGGCGAGCTGGGAGGGCGACACCGGCACGCTCGACGAGCGTTTCACCTATTCGGACGGCACGACGCAGCGTCGCGTGTGGACCATTGTGCGTCACGATGCGCACACCTATACCGGCACGGCCGGCGACGTGATCGGCGAGGCCAAGGGCGAGGCGCGCGGCAATGCGTTGCGCTGGCGCTACGTGCTCGAACTGCCCGTGGACGGCAAGACCTGGCACGTGAACTTCGACGACTGGATGTTCCTGATGGACGAGCGCGTGATGCTCAACCGCTCCGAGATGAGCAAGTTCGGTGTGCGTCTGGGCGAGGTCACGCTGTCGTTCTACAAGCGGGATTAATGATGCCGATGAACGAGCCGATTCGCGACTGGGCCGGTCGCCGCGTGTGGATCGTCGGTGCTTCGAGCGGCATCGGCGCGGCACTGGCGCGTCGGCTGGCCTCGCTGGGCGCGCGTCTGGCCCTGTCGGCGCGCGGGCGCGAGCAGCTCGAGGCGGTCGCCGCCGACTGTCCCGGCGCGGTCATTGTCCCGATGGATGTCGCATGCAGCGAGGATCAGGCGCGTGCGGTTGACGAGGTCGTGGCGGCGCTGGGCGGCATCGATCTGGCCGTGTTCGCGGCCGGCAGCTATAGGCCCGTACGCGCCTGGGAGCTGGACCCGGAGGAAATTCGCGCGACGATCGCGACCAACCTGACCGGCACCATGGAAGGCGTGGCGCGCGTGCTGCGGCCCATGCTCGCACGCGGCGGCGGGGCAGTGGCGGTGGTCGCGAGCGTTGCCGGCTACTGCGGTCTACCCAAGGCGGCGATCTACGGTCCGACCAAGGCTGCGCTGATCAACTTCGCGGAGGTCGCTTATCTGGATCTTGCGCCCCAGGGGGTGTCGGTGTTCCTGATTGACCCGGGCTTCGTCGCGACGCCACTGACTGCGCAGAACGACTTTCACATGCCGGCTTTGATCACGCCGGAGGAAGCTGCGCGCGAGATCGTCGCGGGCTTCGCCGCCGGGCGTTTCGAAATCCACTTTCCGCGACGATTCACCCGCGTCATGAAGCTGATTGCGTGCCTGCCGCGACGGCTTTCCTTCGCACTGGTGAAGAAGGCGACCGGGCTGTGAGCGGGGCCGTCGACGCCGTCGTCGCGTTCTACGAGGGGCTGCAGCCGGAGACGATCCCGCGACTGCGCGAGATCTACGCCGAGGACGCGCGCTTTCGCGATCCGTTCAACGATGTCGTCGGTCACGCCGCGATCGAGCGCATCTTCGCGCACATGTTCGATCACCTCGATGTGCCGGCTTTCCGCGTTACCGGCTGTATTGCGGACGGCCAGCGCGCGGCGCTCGAATGGCGCTTCACGTTCGTCCTGCGGGCGCACCGCTTCGAGGTCGTCGGTGCCAGCGTGCTCGACTTCGACGAGGACGGTCGCGTGCGCGCTCATCGCGACTACTGGGATGTGGCCGAGGAACTCTATGCAAAACTGCCGGGAGTGGGTCCGATAGTGCGCTGGCTGGGTCGCAGGATGTCGGCTGCTGCGACTTGAGTGCATGTCTTGCGACGGGCTGAAATCGGCCGTGGAGGCGGTCAGGAGAAGTGCTCAAAGCTTGATCTGGATCAGGGCGGAAGCGGCCAGAATCGTCTTGCCGCACTTTGAACGCTTGTGGCACACTCCGCCACGGCATACGGAAAAGCGCGCCCGTACAAGAGTTCGAATGAATCACGGCGTGCAAGCCTGTCCGTCGCGTCCGGAAGTCCGGCAGCGACACGGTTCCTGGGAGAGCGGGGCCGGGTCGAGTCCGAAAATGCTTCGAGGTCGCCTTCCGCCCGGAGTGCGGGAGCGGTCGCGCACGGGCAGGTTCCGTAAAAAGCATTGCTTGTATAACGGGGGAGTTGGGGCATGAGTCTTTCTGGTCGCCTTGCAGTACCAGGCCTTTTGACTCTGGTCGCCGCGTCGGAAGCATCGGCGCAGGCCAGATACAATCTTCAGGAGCCGGCGACGTCCGTCGCTTCGCAGATCTACGATCTGCACACCCTGATGATGCTCATCTGTCTGGTGATCTTCATCGCGGTGTTCGGCGTGATGTTCTGGTCGATCTACGCACACCGCAAATCCAGGGGTGCGACCGCAGCGCACTTTCACGAGAACACCACGGTCGAGGTTCTATGGACCGTGATTCCGGTGTTCATCCTCGTCGGTATGGCCTGGCCGGCGACCAAGACCATCATCGACATGCGCGACTCGACCGAGTCCGAAATCACCATCAAGGCGACTGGCTACCAGTGGAAATGGGGCTACGACTACGTGGTGGGTGAAGGCGAGGGCATCAGCTTCGTTTCCACCTTGTCCACGCCGCGCGGTCAGATCGAGAACCGCGAGGCCAAGGGTCGCGACTACCTGCTCGAGGTCGACAATCCGCTGGTCGTGCCCGTCGGCAAGAAGGTGCGCATGCTGCTGGCCGCCAACGACGTGATCCACGCCTGGTGGGTTCCGGCGCTGGGCATCAAGCAGGATGCGATTCCGGGCTTCATCCGCGATGCGTGGTTCCGCGCCGACAAAGAGGGCGTCTATCGCGGCGTCTGTGCCGAGTTGTGCGGTCGTGATCACGCCTACATGCCGATCGTCGTGCATGTCGTTTCCGAACGCGCCTACGCTGACTGGGTCGCTTCTCAGCAGGCGACGACCGTCGCCGATGCCGGCGCCGCTGCCGGCGAACAGACCGCCTCCGATGCCGCGGACACCGATGCCGCGCCTGTGCAGGAAGTCGACACCTCACCCGAAGCGCTCGCCGAGCGCGGCGAGAAGGTGTATGCGGCCAACTGCGTCGCCTGTCACCAGGCGGGCGGCCAGGGCATGCCGCCCGCCTTCCCGCCGCTGGCCGGTGCCGATGTCGTCACCGCAGACGCAGGTGGCCTGCTCGACGTGCTGCTCAAGGGTCGCCCGGGAACCGCAATGGCGTCTTTCGCGCACCTGTCCGACGCCGATCTGGCCGGGCTGGCGACCCACGTGCGTTCGAGCTGGGGCAACTCGGCCGACGCGGTCGCGCCCGAGGACGTCGCTGCGCGCCGCGGCAACTGACAGAGCGAATCCGGCGTGCCGGCCGTGCCGGCATGCCTTCCCTAATCCAGAAAATAATTCGATAGCTCATCTCCGCGCGCAGCTTGCATGCGGGGTCAAGTGAAGGAGGCAGCATGGCGGCGGTTACCCCGGAACACGTGGATCATCACCACGATCATCATGGCCCGACCGGGCTGATGCGGTGGATCACGACCACCAACCACAAGGACATCGGCACGATGTACCTGATCTTCAGCTTCGTCATGTTCCTCGCGGGGGGCGTGATGGCGCTGACGATCCGGGCCGAACTGTTCCAGCCCGGCCTGCAGGTTGTCGCACCCGAGTTCTTCAACCAGCTCACCACCTTGCACGGTCTGGTCATGGTGTTCGGCGCGATCATGCCGGCCTTCGTCGGCTTCGCGAACTGGCAGATCCCGCTGATGATCGGCGCCAGCGACATGGCCTTCGCGCGCATGAACAACTGGAGCTTCTGGCTGCTGCCGCCGGCTGCGTTGTTGCTGATCGGTTCGTTCTTCGTGCCGGGCGGTGCCACGGCTGCGGGCTGGACGCTGTATCCGCCGCTGTCGATCCAGATGGGCATGGGCATGGACATGGCGATCTTCGCCGTCCACATCATGGGTATCAGCTCGATCATGGGCGCGATCAACATCGTGGTGACCGTGCTCAACATGCGTGCTCCGGGCATGAGCATGATGAAGCTGCCGCTGTTCGCCTGGACCTGGCTGATCACGGCCTACCTGCTGATTGCGGTGATGCCGGTGCTCGCCGGCGCGGTGACCATGCTGCTGACGGACCGCCACTTCGGCACCAGCTTCTTCAGCGCAGTCGGTGGCGGCGATCCGGTGCTCTACCAGCACATCTTCTGGTTCTTCGGGCACCCCGAGGTCTACATCATGATCCTGCCGGCCTTCGGTATCGTCAGCGCGATCATTCCGACCTTTGCCCGCAAGCCGTTGTTCGGCTACGCGTCGATGGTCTATGCGACGGCGTCGATCGCGATCCTGTCGTTCATGGTGTGGGCGCACCACATGTTCACCACCGGCATGCCGACGACCGGGCAGTTGTACTTCATGTACGTGACGATGCTCATCGCCGTGCCTACCGGTGTGAAGGTGTTCAACTGGATCGCGACGATGTGGCGCGGCTCAATGACCTTCGAGACGCCGATGCTTTGGTCGGTGGGCTTCATCTTCGTGTTTACGATGGGCGGCTTCACCGGCCTGATCTGTGCGATCGCGCCGGTCGACATCCAGATTCACGATACTTATTACATCGTTGCGCACTTCCACTACGTGTTGGTCGCGGGCAGCCTGTTCGCGCTCTTCGCAGGTGCCTATTACTGGTTGCCGAAGTGGACCGGACGCATGCCTGACGAGCGCATCGGCAAGGTGCACTTCTGGGCTTCGCTGATCTTCTTCAACATCACCTTCTTCCCGATGCACTTCCTGGGGCTGGCCGGCATGCCGCGCCGCGTGCCGGACTATGCGTTGCAGTTCGCGGACTTCAACATGATGGCTTCGGTGGGCGCATTCGGCTTCGGTCTGAGCCAGCTGATCTTCCTGTGGGTAGTGATCAAGGCGGCCAGCGGCGGCGGCGAAAAGGCCGGCGCCAAGGCCTGGGAAAGCGCCGAGGGCCTGGAGTGGACGGTTCCTTCTCCGGCGCCGCATCACACCTTCGAAGAACCGCCGGTGGTGAAGTGAGCTCCGCGGCCGGCCGCGAATGCGGCCGGCCCGGAATCGACAGGACGCAGCGAGGAAGCACCCGATGAAGGACCAACGCAGGGCAAAGAACATCCGTCTCGGACTCATGCTGGCGGCCGTGGCGCTGTTCTTCTTCTTCTACGCCTTGTTCAAGTTCAGGGTCGCCGGATGAGCACCGAAATTCACAATGACAACCGCAGCCTGCTCGGTCGCCTGGCGATTGCGGCGGCGGTGATGTTCGGTTTCGGATTCCTGCTCGTTCCGTTCTACGAGAAGTTCTGCGAGGTCACGGGGTTCTACAACATCCTGCAGCCATCGAGCGGGCCGAAGAACACACAGATCGATCGCTCGCGGCTGGTGACCATCGAGTTCGATGCCAATACGCACAAGGATCTGCCCTGGACTTTCCAGCCCAAGCAAAGCGTCGTGAAGATCAATCCGGGCGAGTTGACCACGGTGACCTACGAGGTGACGAACACGCGCGACCGGGCGGTGACCGGGCAAGCCGTGCCCAGTTATGGGCCGGCACTTGCGGGACGGTACTTCCTCAAGATGGACTGCTTCTGTTTCACGCAACAGACGTTGCAGGCGGGCGAGACGCGCGAGATGCCGGTGGCTTTCCTGATTGATCCGGATCTGCCGCAGGACGTGGGTACCGTGGTGCTCTCGTACACGTTTTTCGAGATCGCCGGGCGCAACGCGGCTAGCGCTCGTGCGCCGGCGCAGGACGGGTAACAGGAGATCGGGTGTCAGACGAGAAGGCTGGTTTCTGGGCGACGATACGGGCGGTGCTGTGGGGCTTCATCGGGATTCGCAGGAAGAGCGCCTATAGCGACGATGCGAAATCGCTCGACCCTAAGGCGGTCATTATTGCGGGGGTGTTCGCCGGCGCGGTGTTCGTGCTGAGCATTCTCGCAGTGGTCAATTGGGTCCTTCCGGACTGAGTAGCATTCAGCCGGGTGGAGGAGAGAGTGGAGGCGCCGAGCGCGTCATCCGGAAAGGCTTCGAAAGAAAGCGCAGCATATAAACAGTGGCAAGGCCGCGATCGACAAAGCGGTCATCACATAGGGGGTTGTCAATGAGTCACGCTCTGGAAAAGTACTTCATTCCCGAACCGTCGAAGTTTCCGATCTACGGTTCGATCGCCTTGCTGCTGTTCGGTACCGGTGCGGTCGGCTGGCTGAACAAGATGAGCGCGGGTCCGGTGCTGCTCTTTCTGGGGCTGGCTCTGCTGATCTACATGATGTTCGGCTGGTTTGGCACGGTGGTGCGTGAATCCGAGTCGGGCAAGTACAACAAGCAGGTCGACCGCTCCTTCCGCTGGTCGATGGGCTGGTTCATCTTCTCCGAAGTGATGTTCTTCGCGGCCTTCTTCGGGGCGCTGTTCTATGCTCGCGTACTGAGTGTTCCCTGGCTGGGCTCGGGCGAAACCGAGGCGCAGATCTGGCAGGGCTTCGAGGCGGCATGGCCGACCGACGGCCCCAACCCCCACGCCGACGGCTTCACACCTATGGGTGCCTGGGGCATCCCGGCGCTGAACACGCTGATCCTGCTGACCTCTGGCGTGACGCTGACATGGGCGCATCACGGCCTGCTCAAGAACAATCGCGGGCAGCTCAAGACCGGCCTGTTGCTGACGATCCTGCTCGGCGCGATCTTCATGGGCTTTCAGATCTACGAATATGTCCACGCGCATGCCGATCTCAACCTGCGCATGTCCAGCGGCATCTACGGCTCGACCTTCTACCTGCTGACCGGCTTCCACGGCCTGCACGTGACCATCGGCGCGATCATGCTGCTGGTGATGTACTTCCGTTCGCGGGCAGGGCATTTCACGCCCGAGAGCCACTTCGCGTTCGAAGCGGCGGCGTGGTACTGGCACTTCGTCGACGTCGTCTGGCTGGGTCTGTTCGTCGTCGTCTACTGGCTATAAGTTCGTTGTCAGCAGACCGGAGGCGAACCCGCCCATCAGCATCAGGAACAGGACCAGGGACAGGCCGACCCGC